>DASVMV010000085.1:0-4035 GCA_036384155.1 Micromonosporaceae bacterium | reverse complement strand
GATCTGTCTGTGCCGCGCGGACCGAGCACGCTCTCGGCCGCGGCGTACACCGTCGGCTGCCAGTCGAACTCGCGGCTGCCGATGCGGACCAGGCTGCCCGGCTCGGCCCCGGACTTTGCGAGCTGCTCTTCCACCCCGAGCCGGGCCAGCCGGTCGGCAAGGTAGCCGACCGCCTCGTCGTTGTCGAAGTTGGTCTGCCGCACCCACCGCTCGGGGCGCGGACCGCGAACGACGTACGCGCCGTCCGGGGCGAGCTCCACCGTGAAGCCGGTGTCGTCGACCGCCGGCGGCCGCAGGATGATCCGGGTCGGCTCGGCCGCCGGCGCCGCGGCGCGGGTCTCGTCGACCAGCTCACCCATGGCGTACGACAGCTCGCGCAGGCCCTCGCGGGTCACCGCGGACACCTCGAACACCCGCAGGCCGCGGGCCTCGAGGTCGGGTCGGACGAGGTCGGCCAGATCGCGGCCGTCGGGTACGTCGATCTTGTTCAGTACGACCAGCCGAGGCTTCTCGTCGAGTCCCCCGTACGCCGACAACTCCGCCTCGATGGCGTCGATATCGGACAGCGGGTCACGGCCGGGCTCCATCGTGGCGGTGTCGACCACGTGCACCAGGACCGCGCAGCGTTCGATGTGCCGCAGGAACTCCAGCCCGAGTCCCCTGCCGGTGGCGGCGCCGGGGATCAGGCCGGGCACGTCGGCCACGGTGTACGTGTGGTCGCCGGCCCGCACCACACCGAGGTTGGGCACCAGGGTCGTGAACGGGTAGTCGGCGATCTTCGGCTTGGCGGCGGACAGGACCGAGATGAGCGAGGACTTGCCAGCGGAGGGAAAGCCGACCAGGCCGACGTCCGCCACGCTCTTCAGCTCGAGAACGACATCGAGGCGGTCGCCCGGCTCCCCCAGTTCGGCGAAGCCGGGCGCCCTGCGGCGAGCGTTGGCCAGGGCGGCGTTCCCCCGGCCACCGCGGCCACCGCGGGCGATCTCGAAGGTGGTGCCGGCGCCGACGAGGTCGGCCAGCACCTTGCCGTCCACCGTCTGCACCACGGTGCCGTCGGGCACCTTGAGCACCAGGTCGGCACCGTTCGCGCCGTCCCGGTTGGAACCGGCTCCGCCCTTACCGTTCTCCGCCTTGACATGGGAGCGGAAGTGGAAGTCGAGCAGGGTGTGCACCTGGGGGTCCACCGCCAGCGCGACGGTGCCGCCGTGGCCGCCGTTTCCGCCGTCCGGGCCGCCGAGGGGCTTGAACTTCTCCCGGTGGATGGAGACGCAGCCGTTCCCGCCGTCGCCGGCCTGCAGATGCAGGACGACCCGGTCCACGTAGCTCGTCACGTGCCAATCCTTCCCAGTGGCGCGGCGTCCCGTCCGGTAAACGGGTGCCCGGGCGGTGGCCGCCCGGCCGGCATCAAGCGCCAGCATGCGAAAGCGGGCCGGGGAGGTTCAGCCCGCGGCCCGCTTCGCCGAAGAAACCGCCGCGCGCTGCAGCGCGGCTCCCTGTGCCCGTCGGGCAGCTACTGCTGCGCCGAGGGGACGATGCTGACGAACTTGCGCCCCCGCTTGGTGCCGAACTGCACCGCGCCGTGGGCCAGCGCGAAGAGCGTGTCGTCGCCGCCGCGGCCGACCAGCGCACCGGGGTGGAACTTGGTGCCCCGCTGCCGGATCAGGATCTCGCCGGCTTGGACGACCTGTCCGCCGAAGCGCTTGACGCCGAGCCGCTGCGCCGCCGAGTCGCGGCCGTTACGCGAGCTGGACGCACCCTTTTTGTGAGCCATCTGGAGCCGACCTACTTCCCGCTGGAGATGCCGGTGACCTTGATCCGGGTCAGCGGCTGCCGGTGACCCTGACGCTTGTGGTAGCCGGTCTTGTTCTTGAACTTGTGGATCCGGATCTTCGGGCCCTTGGTGTGCTCGGCGATCTCGCCGGCCACCGCGACCTTGGCAAGCTGCGCCGCGTCGGTCACCAGGTCGGCACCGTCGACGAGGAGCACCGCGGCGAGCTTGATCGCATCGCCGGGCGCACCCGCGAGCTTCTCGACCTCGATCACATCGCCCTCGGCGACCTTGTACTGCTTGCCGCCGGTCTTGACGATCGCGTACATCGGACGCGGACTCCTGTCGTTTGAGGCTGCTGGTGGTTCACGGTTCGCGAGGTCCCGACCCGGATATCGGTCGACGGGCACGCGAGAACGCCGCGCACAAAAGTGCGCCGAAGGAAAGGGTACGCCATGCCGCGCGGCGGGGCCAAACCGGGCACCCGGGTCGCGTCCCTCGCGGTGACCGCAGTCACCTCGCGTCCGGCAGGCTCACGGAATCCGACCGCAGACCTTCTCCATCTTCTTCCCCGCCTCTTCCATCCGCGGGTTGTTCAGCGCACCGCCGGCCCGCTCGAGGTCGTCGAACGTCTTGATCTGCGCAACCGCGGTCTCCAGGCCGGCCGCACTGTCGGTGAGCCCGGACTTCAGCCCCGGGTCGGCCGCCTTCCCCGCCTGCTCCCGCATCCCGGTGGCCCACTGCGTGAAGATGTTCTTCACGGTGCCGATGGCCCGCTCCTGCGCTGCCGTGTCGTCCGGCTTGACGGTCATCAACGTGGCCAGGCTCTGGCTCAGCTGCGTCATCGAACCGCGGACCAGCTTCTTGGTCTCGGCGCAGACCTCGGTGCTGTTCGCGGACACGTCAACGCTGGGCGCTACCCACGCGCCCGCACTCGAGTCCGAGCCGCAGCCGGCAGCGGTCAGTACGGAGGCGGCGAGGGCGGCCGTTGCCGCGATGCGTCGCATAGGTGAGGTTCTCCTTTGGGCGTCGGGGCGTACGCCGAGGAACCCTAGCCACCATTGATCATCGACGGTGTCCCAAGCCCGACGCCGCAACCCATCCGTGACGTTCCCGCCCATTCGTCCAATGGGCGGGAACGCCGGCGGATCGGGGAGATCCGGCGCGGCAGCCGGAGTCAGGGGCGGGTGCGGCGGCGGGTCCCGCCGCGCCGGGCCCGCCGCCGCCCGCCCGTGGCCACATCCTCCCCGGTGTCCGGTCCTTCGCTGTAAGCCGCGTCGGGGTCGCCGTCGCCGGCCAGCCGGGTCCAGCCGACGGCCTGCTCCGCCGGATCGGTCAGGCTTGACGCTTCAGTTTCATACCGGGACAGGTCATAGCCCATGGTGTCGTACCCGTCGACGACCTCCGCCTGGACGGCGCTGGACCCGGGGGCCGCCGGCTCGATCGCCGCCGGCTCCGCCGGCTCCGCCTGCTCGGCCGACCCAGCCCGGTCCGCCGACTCCGCCTGATCGGCCGACTCCGCCTGATCGGCCGACTCGGGCTCCGGCTCCGCCGAGGAACCCCGGCGGCCGCGGCGGCGCGCCGTCGGCTCGGCCCTGCTCGCCGCCACCGCGGCCGTCGCCTTGGCGGCCGGCTTCTTCTCCGGTACCGGCTCGGTGTGGATCAGCAACCCGCGGCCCTTGCAGTGCTCGCAGGTCTCGCTGAACGCCTCCAGCAGCCCCTGGCCGATCCGCTTGCGGGTCATTTGGACCAGGCCGAGCGACGTGATCTCGGTGACCTGGTGCTTGGTGCGGTCCCGGCCCAGGCACTCGGTCAGCCGGCGCAGCACCAGCTCCCGGTTGGACTCCAGGACCATGTCGATGAAGTCGATGACCACGATGCCGCCGAGGTCGCGCAGCCGCAGCTGGCGGACGATCTCCTCGGCCGCCTCCAGGTTGTTGCGGGTGACGGTCTCCTCGAGGTTCCCGCCGGTACCGGTGTACTTGCCGGTGTTGACGTCGATGACCGTCATCGCCTCGGTACGGTCGATGACCAGGTACCCGCCGGACGGCAGGAAGACCTTGCGGTCCAGCCCCTTGAGGATCTGCTCGTCGATGCGCCGCTCGGCGAACACGTCCGAGGTACCGGTGTAGCGGTGCAGCCGCTCGACCAGGTCCGGCGACACGTGCTTGAGGTACATCTCGACCAGCTCGAAGGCGGCCGAGCCCTGCACCACGAGCTCCCGGAAGTCCTCGTTGAACAGGTCCCGTACCACCCGGATGACCAGG
>DASVMV010000084.1:0-3252 GCA_036384155.1 Micromonosporaceae bacterium | reverse complement strand
ACGGCCATGACCCGCCGGACGGCCATGACCCGCCGGACGGCCATGACCCGCCGGACGGCCATGACCCGCCGGACCATGCCATGACCCGGCTGCTCGTGCTCATGGGGTCCGGCGAGACGGCGCCGACGATGATCAAGCCGCACCGGGCGATCTTCGAACGCATCGGCGATGGTCCGGCGCTGCTGCTGGACACCCCGTACGGCTTCCAGTCCAACGCCGACGACATCTCGACCCGCGCGGTCGGCTACTTCGCCGCGAGCGTCGGCCGGCGCATCGACGTACTCTCCTGGCGCCGCGCCACCGACGACACGCTCAGCCGGGAACGGGCGGCGGCGGCGCTGAGCGCCGCCGGATGGGTCTTCGCCGGGCCGGGCAGCCCGACGTACGCCTTGCGGCAGTGGCGGAACACGCCGCTGCCCGGCCTGCTGGCCGACAAGCTGGCCCGCGGCGGCGTACTGGTATTCGCCAGCGCGGCGGCGTTGACGCTCGGCAGCCACACCGTCCCGGTGTACGAGATCTATAAGGCCGGCTTCGACCCGCACTGGGTTCCCGGCCTCGACCTGCTCGGACCGGTGCTCGGGTTTCCGGTGGTGGTGATCCCGCATTACGACAACGCCGAGGGCGGGCACCACGACACCCGGTTCTGCTATCTGGGCGAGCAGCGGCTGCAGGTGATGGAGGCGCAACTGCCCGAGCAGACCCGGATCATCGGAGTTGACGAACACACCGCCGTCGTCATCGACCTCGAGGCCCGCACCTGCGCCGTCCTCGGAAACGGCGGGCTCACCGTGCGGGTGGCCGGGCGCAGCGTCCGGCACGAGAACGGGGCGGTGCTCGACCTGGCCGAGGTGGCCGCCGGGCCGGGAGCGGCCCCGTCGGCAGCGACCTCGGCCGACCGTCCACAAGCGGGGGTCGGGACACCCCGCGCGGCCGGTCCGGCGCCGGTCCAGCGGGCCGCGCCGGAATCGCTAGGAGGTACGGCAGAGCAGCTCAACGCGCGGTTCGTCGCGGCCGCGGCCCGTAACGACGTCGACGGGTGCATGGCCGCGATCCTGGACCTGGAACAGGCCATCGTGGACTGGTCGGCCGACACCGAGGAGTCGAACGGCCGCGAGCAGGCCCGCGCGGTCCTGCGCGCGATCGTCGTACGGCTCGGCGAGTTGGCCCGAGCCGGCCCGCGCGACCAGCGGGACCTGCTCGATCCGTTCGTGTCGGCGCTGCTCGAGGTGCGCCAGCGGGCCCGGGACGACCGGGACTTCGCCGCGGCCGACCGGATCCGCGACCGGCTGGCGGCGGCCGGTGTCGAGGTGCGGGACACCCCTGACGGTTCGTTCTGGCAGCTGCCCTGAGGTCGAGCACCCCGCAGGGATGCGGGATGCGGGGGGCCCGGGACCGGGCCCCCCGCGCGGGAAGGGAAGGCAGGACGCGACTGGCGGCACGTCCACCCGGTACAACGACGATCGTCGAAGCCGGTTACGCAATTCCACGGCCGGAAAATGACGGGTACGCAAAAGCGACGTGCCCGCCGGCGGATCGCCAGCGGGCACGTCGGATGGTCAGGCGTCAGGAGCCCAGCTTCTTGGCCAGGTTGTCCTCCAGCGCCGCCATGAACTCGTCGGTGGTGAGCCACGGGGCGTCGCGCGAAATCAGCAGCGCGAGGTCCTTGGTCATCTGGCCGCTCTCGACGGTCTCGATGCAGACCTGCTCGAGGGTGTTGGCGAAGTCGGTGACGGCGGGCGTGCCGTCAAGCTTGCCCCGGTGTGCCAGGCCGCGGGTCCAGGCGAAGATCGACGCGATCGGGTTGGTCGACGTCTTCTCACCCTTCTGCCACTGCCGGTAGTGCCGGGTGACCGTGCCGTGCGCCGCCTCGGCCTCGACCGTCCGGCCGTCCGGCGTCATCAGGACGCTCGTCATCAGACCCAGCGAGCCGAACCCCTGCGCGACGGTGTCGGACTGCACGTCACCGTCGTAGTTCTTGCAGGCCCAGACGAACCCGCCCTCCCACTTGAGGGCGGCGGCGACCATGTCGTCGATCAGCCGGTGCTCGTACGTCAGGCCGGCCGCCTCGAACTCGGCCTTGAACTCGTTGTCGAACACCTCGGCGAACAGGTCCTTGAATCGGCCGTCGTACGCCTTGAGGATGGTGTTCTTCGTGGACAGGTAGACCGGGTAGTTGCGCTCGAGGCCGTACCGGAACGAGGCTCGGGCGAAGTCGCGGATCGACTCGTCGAAGTTGTACATGCCCATGGCGACGCCGCCGCCGGGGAACTTGGCGACCTCGAACTCCATCGGCGCGCCGCCGTCCTCGGGCTGGAACGAGATCGTCAATGTGCCCGGGCCGGGCACCACGAAGTCGGTCGCCTTGTACTGGTCGCCGTGCGCGTGACGGCCGATCACGATCGGCTTCTTCCAACTGGGCACCAGCCGCGGCACGTTCGCCATCGCGATCGGCTCGCGGAAGACGACCCCGCCGAGGATGTTGCGGATCGTGCCGTTGGGCGAGCGCCACATCTTCTTCAGGTCGAACTCGGCCACCCGCGCCTCGTCCGGGGTGATGGTCGCGCACTTGACGCCGACACCGTGCTGCTTGATGGCGTTGGCCGCGTCGACCGTGACCTGGTCGTCGGTCGCGTCGCGGTGCTGGATGGACAGGTCGAAGTACTGCAGGTCGACGTCGAGGTACGGCAGGATCAACTGCTCCCGGATCTGCTTCCAGATGATCCGGGTCATCTCGTCGCCGTCGAGCTCGACGACCGGGTTGTTTACCTTGATCTTCGCCATCGGCCGGCGCTCCTCTCGGGTGACACGTTCGCAAGCAGTACGAGCGTACTGTATCGGTCGGCGGCCCGCTCGGCCGCCCCACGCCGAGATCTTGGACAGAAGGCGCTCCGCTCGAACAGCTCCGCTCGAACGGCAACTGTCCAAGAATCGCCCGGTCACCGGGCCGGTCAGGCTGTGGGAGCATCGCGCCATGCCATTGAGCCGCTCGGTCGGGTCCGCCACGGTCATCGCGCTCGAGGACGGCGCTGGGCCGTTCTTCGAGCCGCGGGAGTCGGCGTTTCCGGGCGCCACGGCGGAGCACTGGCGAGCGGCCGACCTGCGCGATCCGGCGGCGGTCCTGCCGGACGGACGCTGGTGGCTCACCTTCCGCTGCTTTGCCGTACGTCCGGACAACGCAACGGTTGTGCTGGTCGACGCCGGAATCGGGCCGACGGGCGCCCCGGCCGCGGCCTGGGCGCCCGTGCCCGGCCG
>DASVMV010000083.1:0-8937 GCA_036384155.1 Micromonosporaceae bacterium | reverse complement strand
CAGGTCGAGGTCGTGCACGAGCAGGTGTTCAACGAGCTGGGGTCCCCGGGCCACCAGCTGCCCGTCCGCGGCCACGATCATCGAGTCGCCATCGAAGACCAGCTCGTCCTGGCCGCCCACGAGGTTGACGTACGCGACGCTCGCGCCGGCCTCGGCCGCGCGTCGGGCCACGAGCGGCGGGCGGACGTCGTCCTTGTTGCGCTCGTACGGCGAGGAGTTGATCGTGACGACGAGACCGACGCCGGCGGCGCGAGCGACCGCGAACGGACCCCCGGCCTGCCAAAGGTCTTCGCAGATGGTCATCGCCATGTCCACCCCGCCGATCCGGACCACGGTGAGCGTGTCGCCCGACACGAAGTACCGGTCCTCGTCGAAAACCCCGTAGTTGGGCAGGTGGTGCTTGAAGTAGGTGGCCGCTACCCGCCCGTCGTACAGCACGGCGAGCGCGTTGCGCGGCCCGCGGTCGGGCGCTGCCTCGGCGCTGATCCGGGCCGGTCCGTCCGCGTCCAGATAGCCCACGATGACGGCGATACCGCCGAGCCCGTCGGCTGCGAGGTCCGCCGCGAGTTGGTGCACCGCGGCCCGGGAGGCGCGGACGAACGACTCGCGGAACACGAGATCTTCCACCGGGTAACCGGTCACCATCATCTCGGGGAAGGCAACCAGGTGAGCGCCGGCGTCCGCGGCGGCGCGGGTCCGGTCCCGCACCGTACGGACGTTGCCGGCGAGGTCGCCGACGGTGGAGTTGACCTGGGCGAGGGCGAGACGCAGCGTCGGCATGTCTCCATCTTGCCCGGCGGGGCCGGGCCGGCGGGGCACCCTCGGGCTGGTGGGCCAAGCCGGGGCGGCGGGGCCCGCGGGGCCGGCGGCTCCCCGTAACGTCGGCGTAACGAGGTCGGGGCAGACTGGCCGGCAGGCACGACCGTCAGTGCGGATCGGTACGAGGAGTGGATGTGGACCGTCAGCAGGAGTTCGTGCTCCGGACGCTGGAGGAGCGAGATATCCGGTTCGTCCGATTGTGGTTCACCGACGTGCTGGGGACCCTCAAGAGCGTCTCGGTCGCCCCGGCCGAACTGGAGGCCGCGTTCGACGAAGGCATCGGGTTCGACGGCTCCGCGATCGAGGGCTTCGCCCGGGTGTACGAGTCGGACATGATCGCCATGCCGGACCCGAGCACTTTCCAGATCTTTCCGTTCGAGGGCGGAGTGAGCGGCGAGAGCGCGCGCATGTTCTGCGACATCCTGCTGCCCGACGGGAGCCCGTCGTGGGCCGATCCACGCCACGTGTTGCGCCGGGCCCTGTCCCGCGCGGCCGAGAAGGGGTTCACCTTCTACACCCACCCCGAGGTGGAGTTCTTCCTCGTCGAGGACGGCCCGGCCGACGGCAGCCCGCCGGTGCCGGTCGATACCGGCGGCTACTTCGAGCACACCACCCACTCCACCGCGCGGGACTTCCGCCGGCAGGCGGTGCTGGCGCTAGAGCGGATCGGCATCTCGGTCGAATACAGCCATCATGAGGTCGCCCCCGGTCAGCAGGAGATCGACCTGCGATACGCCGACGCGCTCGCCACCGCCGACAACGTCATGACGTTCCGGCATGTGGTCAAGGAGGTGGCGCTTTCGCACGGCGTACGGGCCACGTTCATGCCCAAGCCGTTCACCGATCAGCCGGGCAGCGGGATGCACACCCACCTGTCGCTGTTCGAGGGCGAGCGCAACGCGTTCCACGACCCGGGCGACCCGATGAAGCTCTCCAAGGTCGCCCGGGCATTCATCGCCGGGCTGCTGGAGCACGCCCGCGAGTACACCGCGGTCACGAACCAGTGGGTGAACTCGTACAAGCGACTCTTCCCGCTGCAACTCCCGGACCGGATCACGGAATCTCCGGCGTACGTCTGCTGGGGCCACCTGAACCGCTCGGCGCTGGTACGCGTGCCCGCGTACGGCAAGCCCAACTCCGCCCGGGTCGAGATCCGTTCGCTGGACTCGGCGGCCAACCCGTACCTGGCCTTCGCGGTGCTGCTCGGCGCCGGCCTCAAGGGCATCGAGCACGGGTACGAACTGCCGCCCGGCGCCGAGGACGACGTGTGGTCGCTGTCCAGCGCCGAGCGCCGGGCCATGGGGTACCAGGCGCTGCCGGAGAACCTGGCCGAGGCGATCGACGTCATGGCCGGCAGCGAACTGGTCGCCGAGGTGCTCGGCGAGCACGTGTTCGACTTCTTCCTGCGCAACAAGCGGGCCGAGTGGGAGCAGTATCGGCGGGAGGTCACCCCGTACGAGCGGCAGCGCTACCTCTCGCTGTGAGCTCGTCTGCGTCAGGGTCGGTCGCGGCCGCCGGCAGGTCGTCGCTGAGCGTCCCGGCAGCCGTCGGCTGACCGCCGTCGTCGGTGAACAGCAGAGCCGCTGCGACGCCCAGCAGCATGGCCTCCGTGCCGAGCAACAGGCGATAGTCGAGCACCGACAGCAGTTGCGCGCCGACCGCGATCGCGATCGTCTGTGGAACTGTGGTGGCGACCTCGACCCCGGCGAAGACCCGTCCCTGCAGATGGTGTGGGGCGAGCCGCTGCATCAGCGTGAGCAGCGCGATGGCCGCGACCGTCAGGCCACCTCCCATCAGAACCCGGCCGGACAGAACCACCGCCAGCAGCGGGGTGGCCGTCAACGCCGCACCGGCGCCGAAGAGAAGCATCCCGGCGCCCGCGATCCGGCTCTCGCCGAGCCGGCGGATCCCGGTGGCCGCTACGAGGCCGCCCGCCATGGCGCCAAGACCCTGTGCCATCTGGAGAACGCCCTGGAATTCCGGCGGTCGATGCAGGCCCGCATCGACCACCGCGAAGGTCAGCGAGTCGCCCAGTCCGAGAGCAGCGGTTGCTACCGCCGTCACCGCGGTGACCCGCCGCAGCAACCGGTGGCCCGCGATGAACCGCAGGCCGGCGCCGAGTTCGTGAAGCCAGGACGCTGCTGGAGATCGCCGGACCGGTGGCGCCGGGTAACGCAGCAGGGCCAGGAATCCCGCCGCGGCCAGGAAGGTGGCCATGTCGATCAGAGCCACCGTCACGCCACCGAGCAGGGCGAACAGGCCGGCGCCGGCGAGCGGGGCGAGCACCCGCAGGCTCTCTTGCGAGGTCCGGAGGAGGCCGTTGGCGCTGGCCCGCAGGGATTCCGGGAGCAGCTCGGCCAGCAGCGCCGACTGCGCAGGGGCGATGAGGATGTTCAGCGCGCCATACATCAGCATGACGAGGTAGACGAGCCACGCGTCGCCCGCGTCGCGAACGGCAAGCAGCGGCACGAGGACGACGACGCCCGCGAGGTTGGCCCCGATCAGCAGTGAACGCCGGGGTAGCCGGTCGACAAGTGCGCCCGCCAACGGAGCCAGCAGGGCCGGAGCGGTGAAGAAGAAGGTTGTCAGACCGGCGGCGCCGTTACTTCCGGTGAGCGTCTTCACCCAGATGCCGCATGCCAGCCACATCGAGCTGTCGCCCAGCATGGAAAGCACCTGGCCGGCGAGGTACCGACGGGCGCCCGGGTGGGCCAGCAGTGCGCGGGTGCTCATTGTGCACCGCCGGCGCTGTCGGCGGAGGGCGCCGCGACCGGGTACGCGAAGGACAGCACCTCGACCGGCAGGGTCCCCTCGGGCCGGGCCGATGGATCACTCGTCCTTGCGTCCCACCGGGCGTGGAACTGCTCGGCCAGTTCCCGTTGAGCTGCCGTGAGCTCGCTGAGCTCCGCCGCGGTGATGTGGTACACGTTCTGCGTTCCGGTCGCCGCCTCGTACCACTCCCGCGGATACGTCGGCGCCGCGTCGACAAAGGACCGCAGGCGCTGCGCGTACCGGTCGAGCAGCACGCGGTCCAACGCTTGGGAGGCTCGGGTGTAGTCCGGGTCGTCCGGCCGAGCGGGTGCACTCCAGCCCTGTCTGGTCAGTCGCCACGGCCGGGACCGGCCCCGGCCGCCGCCGGCCTCCTCGACGAACCCGTACCGGGCGAGTTGTCGCAGGTGAAATGAGCATGTGGTCGGCGTCTCGTCGATCAGCTCGCCGGCCTGGGTGGCGGTCAACGGTCCGGTCGCCAACGCTTCCAGCAGCGCCAGCCGGACCGGATGGCTGAGCGCCCGCAGCGCCCGGGCATCGGTGATGTTGTGCAAGGTCCGACGGAACGAAGCGTCCGGTTCAGTCGTCATGACTGATGACAGTATTCTCTCGAGACCTTTCTGTCGAGAGAATATTCTCGACAAGGGCAATTCAGCGGACGGCGGCGGTGACGGTCAGCGTCCCGGTAACCGAGTCCAGGGTCGCGGGAACCCCGACCGGCACGGTCAGCTGGCCCACGCCGTGCCCGATCGGCAGGCCGCCCAGCACCGGCACCCCGAGGTCGCCGAGCCGGTCGGCCAGCACCTCGGCCACGCTCACCCGCCACTCGTCGGCGCAGCGGGTGAACTGGCCGATCGCCACGCCGGCGACGCTGTCCAGGGCGCCGGAGCGGCGCAGGTGGGTGAGCATCCGGTCGACCTTGTACGGCGGCTCCTCGACCTCCTCGACCAGCAGGATCGCCCCGGTCAGGTCGGGCATGTCCGGAGTGCCGACCGACGAGGTGATCAGGCAGAGGTTCCCGCCGAGGAGCGGCCCCGCCGCCACGCCAGGCACCACCACCGGTGCGGTCTCCTCTTCCGCGACGCGGTGGACGGTCACCGGCTCCGTGGTCATCAGAGCGGCGTGCAGTGACTCGGCCGAGCGTGGCGGCGTCCGGTCGTCCAGCCAGGCCGCCCCCGGCCCGTGCACCGTCGCCAGCCGGGCTCCCCGCCACAGCGCGAACTGCAGCGCGGTGATGTCGGAGAAGCCCGCCACCACCTTCGGGTCGCGGCGTACCGCCGCCATGTCGATCGCGTCCACCACCCGCTGGGCGCCGTATCCGCCCCGGGTGCACAGCACGCCGCGGATTTCCGGATCGGCGAACGCCGCGTTCAGATCCGCCGCCCGCAGCTCGTCCGCCCCGGCCAGGTAGCCCTGGCGGGCGTACGCGTTGGGCGCGAGCACCGGCCGCAGGTCCCAGCCGGTCAGCAGCTCGATGCCGCGGGCCACCCGCTCGGGCCGGGTCGGGCCGGACGGCGACACCAACATGACGGCGTCCCCGCGCCGCAGGGCCGGTGGTCGTACCGCCTCGTCGATCATGAGCCCCCAGCCTAGCCGCCGGCACCGGCCCGCCAGCCGGGCCTGGGTCACCGGCTAGCCTCGACAGCGTGGCTACCGCGCTGGTGATCGAGAACGACCCGACCAACGATGTCCGCCGGCTGGGGGAGTGGCTGACCGAGGCCGGCCTCGAGCTGCGCGTGCTGCGGGCGCACGCCGGCGAGCCGTTGCCGGACGCGCTGGACGGCTACGCCGCGTTGGTCGTGCTGGGCGGGGAACAGCGCGCCTACCCATTACCCGACGGCACGCCCGGTGCACCGTGGTTTCCCGCGCTGGAGAGCCTGCTCCGCAAGGCGGTCCGGCACCGGGTGCCCACGCTGGCCATCTGCCTCGGCGCGCAGCTGCTCGCCACCGCCCACGCCGGGGCCACCGAGCGCAGCCCGTCCGGTCCCGAGATCGGGCCGGCCCTGGTCGGCAAGCGCGACGCCGCGGATTCCGACCCGCTCTTCAAGTGGGTGCCGCTGGTTCCCGACGTGCTGCAGTGGCACGAGGACGAGATCACCGAGTTACCGCACGGCGCGGTGCTGCTGGCCGCGTCCACCCGGTATCCGCACCAGGCGTTCCGGCTCGGGGACCGGGCCTGGGGGCTGCAGTTCCACATCGAGTGCGACACCGACATGATCGCGCTATGGGCCCGGGATTCGGCCCTGCTGGCCGAGCTCGGTTACGACCCCGGCGCGGTGGTCGCCGCGTGTTCCGCGGTCATGGCCGACATCGAAGAGGTGTGGCAGCCGTTCGCCGCGCGCTTCGCGGCAGTGGCGCTCGGCGAGTTGGACACCGGCCCGGGCCGGCATCTCCCCCTGCTCGGGCGGTAACCGGCCGATGACCCGACCGACCAGCCTCGCCCGGCTCGGGCTCGGTCTCGCCACCGCAGACGGCGCCGCCCGCGCGGCGGACCTGCTCGGCCCGCGCGGGCTCGGGCTCTGGGACACCGCCGCACAGGCGCCGGTCGATCCGGTTGCCGGCGAGGTGCTCGCTGCGCTGTCCCGCACAGCCGACCCCGATCTGGCGCTGCGTCAGCTGCATCGAATGGTGGAGGCCGAACGGCCCGCGAAGGCCGCCGCGGACGCCTCGCCACTGCTGGCCGCCGTCCGCTCCGACGCCGGGCTGCGCCAGCGGCTGCTCACCGTGCTCGGCGCGTCCGCGGCACTCGGTGACCACCTGGTGGCGAACCCGGGCGAGTGGCGGGCGCTGGCTACCGCGGATGATGGCTCGGCACCGGACGCCACCTGCGCGCTCGACCTCCCACCCGCCGGCACCGCCGGCGCTGGCACCGCTGGTACCGGCGGCGTCCGAGCCGCGGCGGTGCCGGCGCTGCGGCTGGCCTACCGGCGGGGGCTGTTGCGGATCGCGGCGGCCGACCTCACCGGCGAGCGCGACCTCGAGTCGACGATGGCGGCGTTGTCGAACCTGGCCGACGCGACCCTCGCCGCGGCGCACGCGCTCGCGGTGGACGAGCTCCCGCCGGGCAGCACGAAGCCGCGGCTGGCCGTGGTCGCCATGGGTAAATGCGGCGGCGGCGAGCTCAACTACGTGTCCGATGTGGACGTCATCTTCGTCGCCGCCGGCGACGAGGATCTCACCGCGGCGACGGCGATCGCCACCCGACTGATCGAGATCTGCGGCCGGGTGGCGTGGCCGGTCGATGCCGCGCTGCGGCCGGAGGGCAGCCGGGGACCGCTCGTCCGGACGCTGGCCAGCCACCTGGCGTACTACCGGCGGTGGGCGCGCACGTGGGAGTTCCAGGCGCTGCTCAAGGCCCGGCCGGCGGCCGGCGACCAGGAATTGGGCGACGAGTGGGTCCGCGCGCTGGCGCCGCTGGTGTGGCAGGCCGCGGAGCGGTCGGAGGCGGTCGAGGACGTACGCGCGATGCGCCGGCGGATCATCGACAGCGTGCCGGCGCGGGAGCTGGAGCGGGAGATCAAACGCGGGCCCGGCGGGCTGCGGGACATCGAGTTCGCCGTGCAGCTCCTGCAACTCGTCCACGGCCGGGTCGACGAATCGTTGCGGGTCCGTGGCACGTTGCCGGCCCTGCGGGCGCTGGTGGCCGGCGGGTACGTCGGTCGGGCCGACGGCGAGGCGCTGCTGCGCGGGTACGAGTTCCTGCGCCGAGTCGAGCACCGGCTCCAACTGCAGGCGCTGCGCCGCACGCACACCGTACCGGCCGATCCGCAGCCGTTGCGGTGGCTGGCGCAGGCCCTGGGCTATGCCGCCACACCGGCTGGAGATGCTGCCGAAGCCTTCCGCGCCGAGTGGGTCGGCCACGCGGCGGAGGTACGCCGGCTGCACGTCAAGCTGCTCTACCGGCCGCTGCTCGAAGCGGTCGCCCGGGTGCCCGCCGATTCACTGCGGCTCACCCCGGAAGCGGCCCGGCACCGGTTGGAGATCCTCGGGTTCGCCGATCCGGGCGGCGCGCTGCGCCACCTGCAGGCGCTGACCGGCGGGGTCAGCCGGGCCGCGGCGATCCAGCGGACCCTGTTGCCGGTCCTGCTGGAGGAGTTCGCCGACGCGCCCGAGCCCGACCGTGGCCTGCTCAACTACCGGCAGGTGTCGGAGAAGCTCGGCCGCACGCCGTGGTACCTGCGGCTGCTGCGGGACGAGGGCCCCGTGGCCCGGCGGCTGGCCCGCACCCTGGGCCTGTCCCGTTACGCGGCGGATCTGCTGGCCCGCGACCCCGAGGCGCTGCGGCTGCTGGCCGATGACGCCGAACTGGTGCCGCGCGATGCCGTGGCACTGCGGGCCGGGTTCCTCGCGACGGCCGACCGGCACGTCGGCACGGACCCGGGCGACGCTGCGAAGGCCGTCCTGGCCGTTCGCGCGCTGCGCCGCCGCGAGCTGCTCCGGCTCGCCGGGGCCGACATCCTGCGGCATGCCGACTCGCTGGCACCGGCGCGTCCGGTCGACGTCACCGGCGTGGGCGCCGCCCGGTCCGACGTCGCGGACGCCACCCAGGCTGCGGCGCTGCGGGTCGCCTGCAGTGTGCAGCCCCCGATGCCCGGCCTGGCGCTGGCGATCATCGGCATGGGACGGCTCGGCGGGTACGAGATGAACTACCTGTCCGACGCCGACGTGCTGTTCGTCTACGACCCGCCGGCGGGCGTCGCCGAAGACGTGGCGAGCGCGGCGGCGCACGCCGTGGCGGAGGAACTGCGCCGCCTCCTCGCGATACCGGCGCCCGACCCGCCGCTGGGCGTCGACGCCGACCTTCGCCCCGAGGGCCGGCAGGGACCGCTGGTGCGCAGCCTGTCGGCGTACGCCCAGTACTACGCCCGCTGGTCCAAGGTGTGGGAGGCCCAGGCGCTGCTGCGCGCCCGCTTCGTCGCCGGCGATCCGGACCTCGGCACGCGGTTCCTCGGGGTGGCCGACCGGGTCCGGTATCCGGCCGGCGGTCTGCGGCGGGAGCAGGTGACCGAGATCCGCCGGATCAAGGCGCGGGTGGAGAGCGAGCGGCTGCCCCGCGGCGCCGACCCGGCCACGCACACCAAGCTCGGCCGGGGCGGTCTGGCCGACGTCGAGTGGGCGGTCCAGCTGCTCCAACTGCGGCACGGCCACGCGCATCCCGGCCTGCGCACCACCCGTACCCTCGACGCCCTGGCCGCCGCCCGCGACGCCGGGCTGGTCGAACCGGCCGACGCCGCCGCGATGGCGACGGGCTGGACCCTGGCGGCACGGGTCCGCAACGCGCTCATGCTGGTCCGTGGCCGCGCCGGCGACCAACTGCCCCGGCAGGGGGCGGAGCTCGCCGGCGTGGTC
>DASVMV010000082.1:0-1953 GCA_036384155.1 Micromonosporaceae bacterium | reverse complement strand
GCCCGGGCGAGCGGGCGGCGGCCACGCCGGCGATCAGCCGGACCGCCTCGGCGAGCGGCATCGGCTCCGGCGAACGGCCGTCGCGCAGTCGCAGCGCCACCCGGCCGTCCGCCGCCTCCCGCTCCCCGACGACGCCCGCGTACGGCACTCGGTGCTGGACAGATGCGCGTACCCGCGCGCCCAGCGAGCCGTCGGCCACCACCCGGGCGCGCAACCCGGCCGCAAGGCAGGCTCGGAGGACCGCCTGCGCGGCGTCGGCCTGGTCAGGACCGATCGGGAGCACGTCGACCTGCACCGGGGCGTACCACACCGGAAACGCGCCCTGATGCTCCTCGATCAGGTACGCGAACAGCCGCTCCATGCTGCCGACGAGGCTGCGATGCACCATGACCGGCCGCTGCCGGTCGCCCGAGCGGTCCACGTACGACAGGTCGAACCGCTCCGGCTTGTCGAAATCGAGCTGGATGGTGGACAGGGTGAATTCCCGGCCAGCGGCGTCGAGGACCTGGATATCGATCTTCGGCCCGTAGAACGCGGCCTCGCCGGGCGCCTCGTCGTAGTCCATGCCGACGAGCGAGGCCCGCAGGAGTTGCTCGGCGCGCTCCCAGGCGGCGTCCGCGCCGACGTACTTCTCCCCCGGCCCGCGCAGGGACAGACGCAACCCCGCCGGTCGTACGCCCAGCGCGCCGTGCGCTTCCCGGATCAGGGCGAGGACCGCGGCGATCTCGTCGCCGACCTGGTCGAGCGCGCAGAAGGTGTGCGCGTCGTTGAGCGAGATCGCCCGGACCCGGGACAGCCCGCCGAGCACGCCGGAGCGCTCCGGCCGGTACATGCCGCCCAGCTCTGCGACCCGCAAGGGCAGCTCCCGGTACGACCGTCCGCGCGATCGGTACACCAGCGCGTGATGCGGGCACAGGGCCGGCCGGAGCAGGAACTCATCGTCGGCGGAGAGCCGCATCGGCGGAAACATGTCGTCGGCGAAGTAGCCGAGGTGGCCGGACAGCTCGAAAAGCTCCCGCTTACCCAGCGGGGGCGAGTAGACGTGCTGGTAACCGGCGCGCCGCTCCAGCTCATGTAGGTACTCCTCGACGGCGTGCCGGGCGGCGGCACCCGCCGGCAGCCAGATCGGCAGGCCGGCGCCCGCCAGCGGATCGGTGTGAAAGAGCTCCAGCTCGCGGCCGAGCTTGCGGTGGTCGACCATGTCGTACTCCTCGTGATGGAGGGGCGACCGGCCGCAGGTGAGTCGCAGGCGTCACAGCGAAAGCCCCGGCGGCGGTCGGCCCCGGGGCTTGTCGGTGACAGCAGCGTCAGCGAGCGGCGCCGGGATGACCCGGCGTCGTCGTCATCGATGCGCTGCGCATGCCCCCGACTGTACGACAACGCGGGAACCCGCGGCCACGAGGTTTGGCGCCCAAGATCGCGCATGCTTCGTACCCAAGATCGCGCTCTTTCCCGGAACGAGTCCCCTCGCTGCGCGCCGTGACCACTACTTCCCTGAAAGAGTGCGATCTTGAGCGGCGGGGCGGCGGGGGCGGCGGTCGCGGGGCGGGCCGGCAAGGGCGATCTTGGAACGGCGAAGCGCACCCTGGGGGTTACTCGAGGCCGTGCAGCATCAGCTGGCGGGCGGCCTCGGCGATCGATCCGGACAGCGACGGGTAGATCGTGATGCTGTGAGCGAGCTGGTCGACGGTCAGGTGGTTCTCCACCGCCATGGTGATCGGCAGGATCAGCTCACTCGCCTTGGGCGCCACCACGACACCACCGACGATCTGGCCGCTGGCCGGACGGCAGAAGAGCTTGATGAAGCCGTCGCGCAGGTCGTCCATTTTCGCCCGGGCGGTCCCGGCCAGTGGCAGCATCACCTGGCGGGCCGGCACCTTGCCCGAGTCGACCTCATTTTGCGATACGCCGACCGTGGCCAGTTCCGGATCGGTGAAGACGTTCGCGGAGACG
>DASVMV010000081.1:0-11675 GCA_036384155.1 Micromonosporaceae bacterium | reverse complement strand
CGGGCAGGGAGACCAAGAGCTGGCGGGAGGAGCGGCGATACAGCTTCGATGGGCGCCCGGCGCCCGGGCCGGTCCGCCCGGACACCCGACGGAACTCCACCTCGAGCAGGCCCTCCTCGAGCAGCCGGTCGAGGTGGAACTTCACCGAGTGCAGGGGGAGGTCGACGGCGTTCGCCGCCTGCTCGCGGCTGACCGCGTCCGGCTGCGCCGCCACGTAGAGGTAGAGCGCGCGGCGGGCCGGCTCCATCAGCGCGCCGACTCCGGCTACCTGCTCGGCAAGCTCGTCCGACACAGCCCGTCCTTTCTAAAAGAGAGACTCCTTGACTTAATCTCGGGCTCAGCTCTAAGGTCGAGGCTACTCTCTTTTAGACCAGGAGGTCGTCATGACCCACACGCAACCTTCCGTCTCGTCTTCTGCGCCGCCGGTCGCCGCGAACGACGGCGCTTATCAGGCATTTCTCCTCCTGCGGACGGTCTTCACCGTCGCTCCAATTCTCTTCGGCCTGGACAAGTTCTTCGGGCTGCTCACCGACTGGGAGAAGTATCTGGCTCCCTGGATCAACGACGTCGTGCCCGGTGACGCGCACGAGGCGATGCTCGCGGTGGGGGTCGTAGAGATCGTGGCTGGCATCCTCGTGGCGATCAGACCGGTGATCGGCGGGTACGTGGTCGCTGCCTGGTTGCTCGGCATCATCGTCAACCTCGTGAGCATGGGTCAGTACCTCGACGTCGCACTTCGCGACTTCGGTTTGCTCGCGGGCGCACTGGCGCTCGCGAGGCTGGCGTCATCCGCTGTGGCCCGCGTTGGAACCGGCAAGCGCACAGTGAGGCCGTGGCCGGCACGCCGTTGACCGCCTACGGCAGTGGTTTGCTGATCCCGGCCCGACAACGCGGCCCGACAACGCGGGCCGGTAACGGCTCAGGAGCCCGCACGCGGGCTCCTGAGCAGGTGTTTCTCGTGGTCGGGGTGGCCGGATTTGAACCGACGACCTCTTCGTCCCGAACGAAGCGCGCTACCAAGCTGCGCCACACCCCGAGGTGCGCCGAGCAATACTAGCCCACCGCCGGCTCAGCACAAATTCGGTATGCATATGCCTGTGGCCGGCCCTCACCGGGGGATCAGGGTCAGCAGCGAGGCCTCCGGTCGGCAGGCGAAGCGCACCGGCGCGGTCGGGTGGGTGCCGAGGCCGGCCGAGACGTGCAGCCAGGTTGCGGACCCGGGCCAGCGGTGCAGCCCCTTGGCCATCGACCGGGGCAGGTCGCAGTTGGTCACCAGGGCGCCAATGAGCGGTACGCACACCTGCCCGCCATGGGTGTGCCCGGCGAGCATCAGGTCGAATCCGTCCTCGGCCATGGCGGTCAGCACCCGGGACTCGGGTGAGTGGGTCAACGCGATCGACACGTCGGCGCCGGCCGGCACCGGTCCGGCGACTGAGGCATAGTCGTCCCGCTCGATGTGCGGATCGTCGACGCCCACCAGTTCAACCATCCGGCCGCCGGCCTTCAGCGACGTACGAGCGTTGTTCAGGTCCGCCCAGCCGGCGCCGACGAGCACCTGCCGCAGCTCGTCAAAGGGCAGGTCGACCCCGTGGACGTAGTCCCGATCGGAGCGGAAGTACCGGAACGGGTTGCTCCACACCGGTCCCGTGTAGTCGTTGGAGCCGTACACGAACGCGCCGGGGAACGCCAGCAGCGGCTGCAGGGCGTTGAGAGCTCCAGGAACGGCGTCCGGGCTGGCCAGGTTGTCGCCCGTCACCAGCACCAGGTCAGGATCGGTGCCGGCCAGCGAGGCCACCCAGGCCTGCTTGCGCCGCTGGTCGGGCATCATATGCAGGTCCGACAGGTGCAGGACGCGCAGCGGTTCGGCGTCCGGCGCGAGCACCGGGACGTCGAATCGCCGCAGGGTGAACAGGTTGCGCTCCACCAGCGAGGCGTACGCCAGGGCGGCGGCGCCGGTGGCGGCGACACCGGCCGCGAGGCGCAATTCGGTGCGCTGCTGCATGCCAACCAGGGTAGTTTGACCGTCCATGGGCACGCTGAAGGACCTCCTCACCGCAAACATGCGTAGCGCGCTGAAGGCCAGGGACGAACTCACCACGTCGACCCTGCGGATGGCGCTGGCCGCTGTCGGCACCGCCGAGGTGGCCGGAAAGGAGAAACGGGAACTCTCCGACGAGGAGGTGCTCTCGGTGCTCACGAAGGAAGCCAAGAAGCGGCGCGAGGCGGCCACGGCATTCGCGGAGGCCGGGCGAGCCGAGCAGGCGGCCCGGGAGACCGCCGAGGGCGAAGTACTCGAGCGCTACCTGCCCAAGCAACTTGCCGACGACGAGTTGGCCGAGGTGGTTGCCGCCGCCCTGTCGGCGGGCGGGTTCAGCGGTAAGGGACAAATGGGTCCGGCCATGAAGGCCGCACAGGCCGCGGTGGCCGGCCGGGCCGACGGGGCCCGGGTTGCCGCCGAGGTACGCCGCCAGCTGGCCGTCTGAGCCGCGGGCGGCTCTCGCCGCCGCTCAGACCAGGCGCTCACGGGCCCCAGGCCAGCCGCGCGCGGTGCCGCTGGTCGCTCAGCCCCAGCGGGCCGCGCTCGGCCTCGTCAGCCTGGGGGCGGCGGCGGCCAGATCGGGCCGCGGGGACCGCGCGGGTTGTTGGGCGGCTTGGGCGGATTGATTGTCGGCGGCGGAGCCACGGCCGTCCCGTTGCTGATCTGGATCATGACAACACCGCCCTTGATCGTGCGCCCGTCGGGGCTGGTGCCAGCGACGGTGTTGGCTGGGCAGGAAGAGTTGACCGGAAGTCTGTCGATGTCGACCACGAACCCGGCGCCCTCCAGCCGGGAGCGCGCCCGATCGATCGGCCAGCACGTCACATTGGGAATGGAGCGCTGTTCGCCGACGAGGAGTTTGCCGCCGGGCGGGGGGAAGTCGATCGCCGGCTTGTCCTTCATCGCGTCGCGCAGCGTCTCGTAGACCGTCGGGTTGACGATGTTGTGGTTCATCTTTCGGGTCGTGTCGGCCCAGTCCGGGTCGGCCAGCATGCCGGCCACCGCGAGCTGCTTGGTCATGGTGACCAGCGAAGCGGTCTTGTCGTGGTCGGTGGTGCCGGTCTTGCCGGCGACCGGCCGGTTGACGACCTGGCGGGTGGCCCGGGCCGTCGTGCCCTTGCACTTCGACGTGGCCGACTGGTCGCCGACCGGGCAACGGGCGGCGTCCACAGCGGCGCGCGCCACCGCCGGCTGGATTGCCTGGTTGCAGTGGGGGTTGGCCACGTCGAGCTTCTTGCCGTCCTGGCCGCGGATCTCCTGCACCGGGCTCGGTTCGCAGTACTTGCCGTCGGCCGCGAGGGTGGCGTAGGCGTTTGCGAGATCGAGCGGCGTCGTGGCCGAGACGCCGAGGGTGAAGGCCCCCCACTGGTCGGCGCCGCCCTCGGAGGTGGTCCGTCGCGCGTCCTCGGAGTCGCGGAACTTGATACCCATCCGCTTTGCCACGTCGATCACGTTCGCGGCACCGACCCGCTCCTCCAGTGGCACGAAGTACGTGTTGACCGAGTTACCGAACGCCGTCCACATGTTGTGTACGCCGGCGACCTTCGGGTCGTAGTTCTGCGGACAGTACTTGTTGGTGCCCGGGCAGGCGGCGGGCGCGTCGCGTTCGATGATGTATTTCGACTGGTAGATCGGCTTGGCGTTGATCGTGTATTCGAGCGGGTAGCCCTTCTCCAGCGCGGCCACCAGTGTGAAAATCTTGAACGTCGAGCCGGCCTGGTAGCCGACGATGTCCCCGCCGCCGCTCAGCAACGGGTTGGTGGTGTTGGGGTACGTACCCCGGATCCGGAGCTTGGCCTTCGCCGGGTCGCTACTGAGCCCGTTCTGCGGGCGGTTGGGATTGTCGAGCCGGAAGTTACGGTTTACGGCCAGCGCCCGGACCCGGCCGGTGCCCGGTTCGATGGCGGCGACCATCAGCGCCTCTTTGGCGCCGGTCTTCAGGTGCCGCTCGATGTTCCGCTTGGCCGCCGCCTGCGTGGGTACGTCCAGCGTGGTGACGATCCGGTAGCCGCCGCTCTTGAGCTGGCGTTCCCGCTCGTACGTGGTGGCGCCGAACGTCTGGTTGGACAGCCACCAGCGGTAGAAGTAATCGCAGAAGAATCCCCAGTCGTTCTTGTTGGTGGCCACGCACCCGTTGGGGGCGCGCTTGCCGGTGACCTTGAGCGGAACCTTCTTGGCCGCATCGCGCTGCTGCTGCGTGATCGCGCCGATCTCGAACATGTCGTCGATCACGTAGTTGCGCCGGTCGACCGCCTGCGGATAACCGCCCTTGGTGGTGGGGTCGAAGGCGGAGGGGGCCTTCACCATCCCGGCGAGCAGGGCGGCTTCCTCGATCTTCAGCTTGCTCGGGTACTTACCGAAGTAGACCTGGCTGGCCGCGAAGATGCCGTACGCGCCGTTGCCGAACGGTGCGATGTTGAGGTAGCGCTCGAGGATCTCGTCCTTGGACAACTCCTTGTCGAGCTGCAGGGCGTACTTCATCTCCTTGACCTTGCGCGCCGCGGTGTCCTCGGTGGCGGCGACGACGTCCTGCG
Organism: Micromonosporaceae bacterium; assembly: GCA_036384155.1. Taxonomy (GTDB): domain Bacteria; phylum Actinomycetota; class Actinomycetes; order Mycobacteriales; family Micromonosporaceae; genus DASVMV01. The sequence goes on along the minus strand of DASVMV010000081.1, from coordinate 7,103 downwards.
GGTGGGTGGCCGAGTAGGCGATGGCGAGCCGGACGTACTGCATGGTCAGCGTCGAGGCGCCCTGGGTGGTCGTGCCCGCGCTGTTGTTGGCCACGAACGCGCGCACCGCGCCCTTGGGATCGACGCCGTTGTGGTGGTAGAAGTCGTGGTCCTCGGCCGCGATCATCGCCTTCTGCATGATCGGAGCGACGTCCTTGAGCGGCACGTCCCGCCGGTTCTCGTCGTACATCGTGGCGAGCAGGGTTCGGCCGTCGGCGGCGTAGACGTAACTGATCTGCGGCGCCCTCTTGACGGTGAGCGCGCTGGGCAGCTTGCCGAACGCCTCGGCGCCGGCCTTGGCCGCCAACCCGGACATGGCCACTGCGGGGAAAGCGGCCGCGGCGACCACCACACCGGCCAACAGGCCACAGATGAGCAGCGACACGGCATTCGTCAGCGGGTTGTGGTCACGCTTGCGCATCCAGGTCACCAGGTCAGGGTACGTGAGTCGGGTACGAGGACGCGTCCCGCGGGTTTGGACCATTTCCTGCGGGCGGCGGCCTCGTTGTGCTAGACGCACGACCCTCGGCGTGCGGTTGCGCTATCTGCGAACCTGTTTCCTTGCGCCGAACCCGATCCGTCGCGTTTCCACGGAATGCCGCTGGGTAAGCACGGCCGGCGCTCGTTCCGTTTGGAGCGGGAAATCCCGGTTAGATGTATTTGGCCGACAACGTTGCGTAGTTGGTCGACTACAGAGCATGATGGTCCGGCGAACATCGCAGCTTGCGGCTCCGGGGGGAGAGGCCTGCTGCAAGGGGGCTTGCCGGCCGGCGGTTGGCACAGAGGGAATTGCAAGGGGGACGTGGACAGATGGGCATGATCGCAGACTGGCCCACATTGGCGGCGTGTCAGAACGGAGATCCGGACGCGCTGTTCGTGCAAGGCGCCGAACAGAACGTGGCGAAGCGGATCTGCCGCGGCTGCCCGGTTCGGTACGAATGCCTGGCCGACGCGCTCGATAACCGCATCGAGTTCGGTGTCTGGGGTGGCATGACCGAGCGGGAACGCCGGGCCCTGCTGCGCCGTCACCCGCAGGTGAGCAGCTGGCGCAAGATGTTCGAAGCGGCGTTGCGGGACTCGGAGAAGACTCTGGTCAACGCCCGCTGACCGCATCACCGATCGCGCGCAACCCGTCGACGTCGTGCACGTCGGCGGGTTGCGCCGTCACGGCCACCGTCGGCACGGCCGGAAAAGCCCGGGTGAACGTCGCTGCTACCTGCTCCTCCCGGGCGGCTTGCCGGCACAGTGCCGCGTGCACCCGCAGGACCTCGGCCGCCCCGGCGTACCCGCCCAGTTCGTCGAGCCGGTTAGCGGCCGCGAGGCTGGCGTCGCCCGCCGGCTCGGCCGCCGCCGTCCGGTGCACCCGATTGAGCACGAGGCCGGCCAGCGGCATCCGCTCCTGCCGGAGCCGGCCCGCGAAGTACGCGGCTTCCCGGACCGCGTCCGGCTCGGGCGCCGCGACCAGCAGGAATGCCGTTTCCCGGTCCTGCAGGATCCGGTAGGTCTGCTCGGCCCGCTGGCGAAAACCGCCGAACATCGAGTCGAGCGCGGCCACGAAGCCGGACAGGTCGGTGAGCATCTGGGCGCCGATGATCTTCTGCACGGCCCGGGAGAACACTCCGAACGACGCGGTCACGAGGCTGAACATGCTGCGCCCGCCACTGCGCGCCGGAGCGAGGAGCAGCCGCAGCATCCGGCCGTCGAGAAAGCGCGACAGCCGCGCCGGCGCGTCGAGGAAGTCCAGCGCCGACCGGGACGGGGGCGTGTCGACCACGATCAGGTCCCACTCGCCCCGGGCGTGGAGCTGCCCGAGCTTCTCCATCGCCATGTATTCCTGAGTGCCGGCGAAGGTGGAGCTCATCGCCTGATAGAAGGGGTTGGCGAAGATCTCGGCGGCGCGCTTCGGGTCGGTGTGGGTGAGCACCACGTCGTCGAACGTGCGCTTCATGTCGAGCATCATCGCGTGCAACTCGCCACCGCTGGCTTCGGTGTCGATGCCCTTGACCTGGCGCGGCGAGTTGTCCAGCTCGCTCAGACCCAGCGACTGCGCCAGGCGGCGCGCCGGGTCGATGGTGAGCACGACGGTACGTCGACCGTGCTGCTCGGCCGCCCGCAGGGCGAGCGCCGCCGCCGTGGTGGTCTTGCCGACGCCGCCCGCGCCACAGCAGACCACGATCCGTACGCCGGGGTCGGCGAGTATCTGGTCAACATCGAGCCGCTGCGGCGCGGGAACGGAATGCACGAAACGAGCGTATCGGGGTCGGCCGGTCAGGGCCGGTCAGCGGCGACAGGTGTGAGTCACTCCGCTGCGGCCAGCCGGTCGGCCAGCGCGTCCAGACCGGCCCGATCCACCCCGTCGAGGAGCAGCGGAAGTTCGATCAGCGGCAGGTCCAGTTCGAGCAGATCGCCGCGCAGGGAATCCTCCAGCGCCTGCCGGACGAGGTGGTTTTCCGCCTCAACCAGCAGCGCCGAGACCGTCGCGTCGTCGTGCGGCAGCTGCGCGGCGACCAGCCCGCGGCGCAGGTCGGGCCGGCTGACCCGGCCGGCCAAGAGCGGCGACCGGGTGCTGTTGACGATCACCCGGCCGAGCCGGATGCCCATTGACGTCAGCTCCGCGATGGCGTCCACCGTCTCCTGTACCGGCATCTCCTCCAGCAGGGTCACCACGTGGACCGCAGTGATCGGGGAGCGCAGCAGGGCGGCGACGCCTTCGCTCTGCGTTTTGATCGGGCCGACCTTGGCCAGCCGCGCGGTCTCCGCGGTGACGTTCAGGAACCGGCCGATCCGGCCGGTGGGTGGGGCGTCGAGGACGACTGCGTCGTACACCCGGCGCCCTCCGGCCGTCCGCGTCGTGGCCTCCTTGACCTTGCCGGTCAGCAGGACGTCCCGCAGACCGGGAGCGATCGTGGTGGCGAAGTCGATGGCTCCGAAGCGGCGCAGCGCCCGGCCCGCGGCCCCGAGCTTGTAGAACATCTCGAGGTACTCGAGCAGGGCCTCCTCCGCGTCGACGGCCAGCGCTCGTACCTCGCCGCCGCCCTCGACCCGGGCGATGGTTCGTTCCTCGTACGGCAACGGCTCGGTGCCGAACAGCTGCGCGATCCCCTGCCGTCCCTCGACCTCGATGAGCAGGGTGCGCCGGCCGTCGCGGGCCAGCGCGAGCGCCAGGGCGGCCGCGACGCTGGTCTTGCCGGTGCCGCCCTTGCCCGTCACCACGTGCAGCCGGGCCGACCAGCCGGCGCGAGCGCGCCCTACCGAGGCTTCCCGTGTGTGCACGGTGCGAGCCTAGCCGGGCGCCGGCACTAGCCGCCCACCTCGCACACCCACCAGCCGGTCTTCTTGACCACCGTGAAGGTGAGTCGCTGCGTGGCGGTCTTCTCGTCGCCGGTGGTCATGGTGAGCGTCGTCGAGACCCGGGCCTGATGTCGGCCTTGTCGCGGGCTTCGGAGCAGACCAGCGCGGCGGCCTTCGCGGCGTCCCGGTCGGTGTACACGGCGCGGAGGAAGGCTCTCCCAGGGGGCCTCGGCGGGCCGGGCCGGATCCGACCGGGTGTCCGGCGGGTGAGCTTACCGGGCACCGCCCGCGGATCCCGGTGTGATCCGCGTGGCTCGGCGCCGGTCGACAGCCCTTAGGCTGTCGGCGGTAGACACCCGAGGCTAGGGAGCCGTCAAGCGATGCAGAAGTGGGAGTACGCCACCGTCCCGCTGCTGGTCCACGCGACCAAGCAGATCCTCGACAATTGGGGTGAGGACGGCTGGGAACTGGTGAGCGTCATACCGGGCCCCAACCCGGAACAGCTCGTTGCCTACCTCAAGCGGCCGAAGTCATGACCGGGCCGCACGCCAAGCTCGCCGAACTGGGCCTGAGCCTGCCCGAGGTCGTGCCGCCGGTGGCCGCGTACGTACCGGCCGTGCAGTCCGGCAAGCACGTGTACGTCTCCGGCCAGGTGCCCATGGCCGACGGGCGGCTCATGGCGACCGGCAAGGTCGGCGCCGACGTTTCGGCCGAGCAGGCGAAGGAGCTTGCCGCGCGGTGCGCGTTGAACGCGCTAGCCGCCATCGATGCGCTGGTCGGCCTGGAAAACGTCGTGAAGGTGGTCAAGGTGACCGGATTCGTCGCCTCTGCCGACGGGTTCACCGGCCAGCCCGGCGTGATCAACGGCGCCTCCGAGCTGTTCGGCTCGGTGTTCGGAGAGGCGGGCCGGCACGCGCGTAGCGCGGTCGGGGTCGCCGAACTGCCGCTGGGCGCGCCGGTCGAGGTCGAGGTCATCGTCGAGGTCGCCTGAGCCAGCGGCCGCCGACCGCCGCCCTCCCGCCTCGCGATCTTGCACTTGTAGTGGGGACATCTCCCGCAGCGGTTTGACCGGCCGGCTCAAGTGCAAGATCGCGGGGATCGGCGAAGTCTGCGGGGGTGCGTGCCGGCCCGGGTCCACAACCGATCCGTCGGTGGCTGGTCGTACGATCGCAGCCATGACCGGGCACGTGACCGCACCCGTGGCGGCCTTGGCCGACGCGCTGCCCAGCTGGGCGACCCTGGTCCGCGCCCCCAACCCGGGTCCGATGACCCTCGACGGCACCAACACCTGGGTACTGCGCGCGCCGGGCGCCGACGCCGGCGTCGTCATCGACCCTGGACCGCTCGACGCGGCGCATCTTGCCAAGATCGCTGAGCGGGCACCGATCGGGCTCATCCTGATCACGCACGGGCATCCCGACCACGTCGATGGCGCCCGGCGGCTTTCCGACATGCTCGGCGGCGCGCACGTGCTCGCGGCAAACGCCGCGCACTGCGTGGGTGCCGAGCCGCTGGATCACAGCGAGAGTTTCGACCGGTTCGGCTTCGAGGTCAGCGCGTTGGAGACTCCTGGCCATACCGCTGACTCGGTCTGCTTCCTCGTCGAGTCGGGCGGCGAAGAGGCGATCTTCACCGGGGACACGATCCTGGGGCGGGGCACGACCGTGGTCGCGTACCCGGACGGCAATCTCGGCCGATACCTGGACAGCCTCGAACTGCTGTCGGCGTACGAGGAGGTTCCGGCCCTGCCGGGACACGGCCCGGCGCTGGCCGACTGCGCCGCCGCGGCCCGGTTCTATCTGGCCCACCGCCGCGCCCGCCTGGCGCAGGTCCGGCAGGCGATGGCAGCCGGAGCGGTGACCCCAGCCGATGTGGTCGCGACCGTCTACGCCGACGTGGACCGATCGTTGTGGCCGGCGGCTGAATGGTCGGTCCGGGCCCAACTGGCGTATCTCGAAGGGGAGCAGCGGGAATCAGCGCCGGGCCCCGGGCGGTTGGACTCACCGTGACCTGTCCGGTGTGCGGAACCGTTGCGGTGCCCGGCGGGCGGTTCTGCCACCACTGCGGGGCCGCGCTGCCGGCCGCCGCGTCCCTTCCGGCCGCCGAACGTCGGGTGGTAACGGTTCTTTTCGGCGACTTGTCCGACTTTACGTCGTGGGCCGAAGATCTCGATCCGGAACGGGTCGGCGCGGTGACCAGTCGGGTGCTGGCCGCACTGGCCGGCGCGGTCAAGACCTTCGGCGGGCACGTCGACAAGCTCACCGGCGACGGGATCATGGCAGTCTTCGGCGCCCCGGTCGCGCACGAAGACGACGCCGAGCGGGCGGTGCGGGCCGCTCTGTCGATGCAGCGCGCGGTGCGCCGGGTGCTCGACGACGAGCGGGGCGGCGGAGCGCCGCTGGGCCTGCGGGTCGGCCTCAACACCGGCGAGGTGGTCGCCGGTGTCCAGGCGGCGATCGAGTACACGGTCGTCGGCGACGCCGTCAACACCGCCGCCCGGCTCGCCGACGTCGCGGCCGTCGGCGCCGTCTACACGGGCGCCCGCACCGCCGCCGCCACCCGCCACGTCGCCTCCTGGCGGCAGTTACGGCCGCTGCGGCTCAAGGGCAAGCGCGAGCCGGTGGAGGCGTACGAGCTGCTCGGCCTGTTGGACGCCCCGGGAACCCGGTCGGGCCTGGGCGACGAGGCACCGTTCGTCGGCCGCGAGGCCGAGATCGGCCGGGTCGCCGGCCGCCTCGCGGAGGTCGTCGATCAGGCTGTCCCCCGGGTCCTGGTGCTGACCGCCGAGGCCGGCATCGGCAAGAGCCGCTTCGGCGCGGAAGCCGAGCGGTTCGCCAGCGGCTACAGCGTCGGCGCCGGCCGGTACGGTGTGCACACCGGAGCCCGGGTGCTCTCGGTCCGCTGCGCCGCGTTCGGCGAGCGGCGCCGGCTGGCCCCGCTCGCCGACCTCGTCCGAATCGCCGTGGGCCTGCCCAGGGACGGGTCCACGGGAGTGACCCGGCCGGTGGTCGAGGAGCGGCTGCGCCGGCTCGGGCAGCGACTGGCCCGGCAGCGGCCCGACCCACCGCCGGTCGCGGTCGACCTGCTGCTCGCCCTCCTCGGTTATGCCGACCTGCCGGCTACCGACGGCATGCCGGGCGGCGCCGAGTGGGTGTCGAGCGGGCCGGCGCCCGACGCCGAGGCGGTCCCCACCGCCGTGGCGGAACTGCTCAGCGCTCTCGCCGCGGAGAACCCCCTCCTGGTGGTCGTCGACGACCTGCACAACGCCACGCCGGAGACGATCCACGCCCTGGGTGTGACGCTGTCCCGGCTGGCCGGGCCGGCGCTCGTCCTCCTGCTGGGCCGGCCGGAACTGGTCCGCACCGCGGGCGTGCTCACCCGGGTGGCCGACGCCGAGGTGCACACGCTGCCGCCGCTGCGCGGCGCCGACGCCGCTCGGCTGCTCACGTCGTATCTCGGCGGCGGCCGGCTGCCCCAGGCGGACACCGACCGGCTGCTCGCCACCGCTCAGGGCAACCCGTTCTACCTCGCCGAACTCGTGACCCTCATTAAGGAGCGCGGCGCCCTCACCCCGGTCACCCGCGCCGACGCCGCCGGCACGTGGCGGCTCGCGCCGGGCTCGCTGAACAGTCGGCTGCTCTCCAGGGACCTCGCCGCCGTGCTCGCCGCCCGAATCGACGCGCTGCCGGCCGACGCCCGGTCGGCCCTGCGGGACGCTGCCGTCGTGGGCGACACGGTGCCCGCCGGGGCGATCGAGGCCCTGCGCGACTGGC
>DASVMV010000080.1:0-2625 GCA_036384155.1 Micromonosporaceae bacterium | reverse complement strand
CGGAAGGTCAGCGGACGGACCTGCTCGGGGGTGCAGACGATGACGAAGTCATCGCCGCCGACGTGGCCGAGGAAGGCGGGCGGCAGGCCGATCGACACCACCGCCCGGTGCAGGCTGCGCGCCAGGGCGGAGATGAACTCGTCGCCGCGGACGAAGCCGTACCGGTCGTTGACGCTCTTGAACCGGTCGATGTCGATGTAGCCGACGGCGTAGTCGACGCCGTTGCGGACCCGGTCGCTGATCTCCCGGCGGATCCGGCTGTTGCCGGGCAGCCCGGTCAGCGGGGAGACCTCCCGGAACTCCTTGTTGCGCCGCAGCGTGGAGCTGACCCGGGCGACCAGTTCGGCGGTGTCGAAGGGCTTGACCAGGTAGTCGTCGGCGCCGGCGGCGAGGCCGTTGACCTTGTCCACGGTCATGCCCTTGGCGGTCAGCATGATCACCGGCAGGGCCGAGGTCATCGGGTCGGCGCGCAGCCGGCGGGTCAGCTCCAGACCATCGATGCGGGGCATCATCAGGTCCACCACGGCCAGGTCCGGCCGCTGCCGCTCGATGACCTCCAGGGCCTCCTGGCCGTCGCCGGCGTGCAGCACCTCGAAGCCGTGCAGCCGCAGGTTGAACTCGACGAAACGCGCGATGTCCTCGTCGTCGTCGACGACCAGGATGACGTCGGGTCGCTCGCCCGCCGGGTCCATCTCAGGCCCCGGTGATCGCGCGTTCCGCCTGGGCACGCAGGCGGCGTACCGCCTCGGCCGGATCGTCGGCTCCGTAGACGGCGGTGCCGGCGACGAAGGCGTCCGCGCCGGCGGCGGCCGCCTGCTCGATGGTGTCCGCGGCGATCCCGCCGTCGACCTCGATCCGCAGTTCAAGGTGGCCGCTGTCGACGTGCCGGCGGGCCGTACGCACCTTCTCCAGCAGCTGCGGGATGAACCGCTGCCCGCCGAAGCCCGCCTTGATCGTCATGATCAGCAGGGTGTCGAAGCTGGGCAGCAGCTCCAGGTACGGCTCGATCGGGGTGTCCCGGTCGATCGCCAGCCCCGCCTTCGCCCCGGCGGAGCGCAGGTCCTTGGCGAGGGCGACCGGGTCGTCGCACGCCTCGGCATGGAAGGTGACGTTGTACGCGCCGGCGTCGGCGTACCCGGGTGCCCACCGGCGCGGGTCCTCGATCATGAGGTGCACGTCGAAGGGCAGCTCGGTCGCGGCGCGCAGGCTCTGCACCACCGGCAGCCCGATGGTCAGATTCGGCACGAAGTGGTTGTCCATGACGTCCACGTGCAACCAGTCGGCGGCGTGCTCGACGGCGCGGACCTCTTCGGCCAGGCGGGCGAAATCGGCGGCCAGGATGCTGGGCGCGACGATCAGCGGCGGTACGGTCACGGGGCCAGTGTACGAACGCGGCCACCCGCCGCCCGCAGCGCGGCACCGACAGAGACTCGCTGTGATCCAGCGGTGGCTCCCGGTGCATGATCGGCCCTTCCGGTGCGGAGATCCCGGACGAAAAGCCATCAGTGACTGGCCGATCGACCGAAAGACAGCAACACTCCAACAGGGACGGTCCCGTATGCTGCACGCCCGGTGGCGGGGAACGCCGCACGGGCCGCGGCGACCGACTGTCATCTCCCGGAAAGGGCGGACGATGCGACGGTGGCTCGTGGCGCTGGCGCTGGCCGGCACGGCGACGATTGTCCTGGTCGGCTGCGTCCAGCCGCACCGCGCCGACGGCGACCTGGTCGACGACTGGCCCGCCCTGCCGGCGCCCCGGCTGTTCATCCCCGCCACGGACGCCTGCCTGCCCCGGATCACCGCGGTCGTGCAGGCCGGCACGTACGAGACCGTGGACTGCGGGCGCAGCCACCTGACCGAGGCCGTGCACGTCGGCACCTTCACCGGCCCGGCCGCCGCCGGGGCGCGACCCGAACCGGGCTCCCCCGCGCTGCGCACCGCCCGCGCCGAGTGCGACCAGCGGGCCCGGTTGGTGATCGGCGGGGACTGGCACTCCGCCCGGCTCACCCTGACCATCGCGGTCCCCTCGGTGACCGCCTGGCACGCCGGCGCCCGGTGGTACCGGTGCGACCTGAGCGAGACCGACAGCATCGACAACACCCGACCGATCAACCGGGTCGGCAGCCTGCGCGGGGCGATGATCGGCGACAACCCGCTGGTCCACCGCTGCTTCGACCCCAAGCTGATCGGCAACAACCTCAACTACATGGCGCCGGTGCTCTGCACCGAGCCGCACCGCGCGGAGTTCGTCGGCGTCTACGTCGAACGCGACATGAGCTGGGCGCAGTTCATCAAGGCCAAACAACAGGTGCACCGGCGCTGCATGGCGCTGATCGCGGCCTTCGCCAACGTGCCGAACAACAGCGACCTGCCGTACCGGGCCGGCTCCATCTTCTACCCGCCGTCGCAGCGGGAGTGGGAGGAGGGCGACCGGGGTGTGCGCTGTTTTCTGTGGAGCGACGACCGGCGGCTGACCCGCTCGATGCGCGGCGCCGGCCCGCAGGGACTACCCGCCAGCTGAGCCGCGGTGCCGTATGCTGCACCGCCGTGGCGTACCGGCGCTCGGAGCCGGTCGGCGCGACCACGGACTGCGGGGAGGTCGGCGGATGCGGCGATGGTGGACGG
>DASVMV010000079.1:0-1714 GCA_036384155.1 Micromonosporaceae bacterium | reverse complement strand
GCGCTGGACGAGCTGCTGCTGATCGCCGGCGACGTACGCGACGCGGGGCTGCGGGAGTGGACGGATCCAGCGACTCCCGCCCGACGGCGGCCAGCCTGCGGCGCGCGTTGCGCCGGGCGGCCGATGGCCGTGCCCTCGATGTGGACGAGGCGTCCGCGCTGCTCGCGGCGCGGGGCCAGCAGCTCGATGAGCTGCTGGCCCTTGCCGGCGGCGTTCGTGACGCCGGGCTCCGCCAGGCCGGGCGGCCCCGCGTGGTCACCTTCTCCAAGAAGGTCTTCATCCCGCTGACCCGGCTCTGCCGGGACCGGTGCCACTACTGCACGTTCGCGACTGTGCCGCACCGGGTGCCGGCCGCCTATCTCGAGCGGGATGAAGTCGTGGCCATCGCCCGGGCCGGGGCCGCGCAGGGATGCAAGGAGGCTCTCTTCACGCTCGGCGACCGGCCGGAGGACCGGTGGCCGGCCGCCCGGCGCTGGCTGGACGAACGGGGTTATGCGTCCACGTTGGACTACCTGCGGGCCGGTGCGATCGCGGTACTCGAGGAGACCGGTCTCCTGCCGCACCTCAACCCCGGCGTGCTGTCGTGGGCCGAGTTGCAGCGGCTCAAGCCGGTCGCGCCGAGCATGGGCATGATGCTGGAGACGACCGCGACCCGATTGTGGTCCGAGCCGGGCGGACCGCATTTCGGTTCGCCGGACAAGGAGCCGGCCGTCCGGCTCCGGGTGCTCGACGACGCCGGCCGGGTGGCGGTGCCGTTCACCACCGGGATCCTGATCGGTATCGGCGAGACGCCCGAGGAGCGGGTGGACGCCCTCTTCGCGATCCGCCGAACGCACCGGGAGTACGGCCATGTCCAGGAAGTCATCGTGCAGAATTTCCGGGCCAAGCCGGACACGGCCATGCGCAGGATGCCGGACGCCGAACTGCACGACCTCGCCGCCACCGTGGCCGTGGCCCGGCTGCTGCTGGGCCCGGGTATGCGGATCCAGGCGCCGCCCAACCTGATCGGCGGGGAGTACGACCTGCTGCTGCGGGCCGGAATCGACGACTGGGGCGGGGTGTCGCCGGTGACGCCCGACCACGTGAACCCGGAGCGGCCGTGGCCGCGGATCGAGGAGCTGTCCCGGCACACCGCGGCGGCCGGCTTCGCGCTGCGGGAGCGGCTGACCAGCTATCCCGAGTACGTCCGTCGCGGCGAGCCGTGGCTGGATCCGCGCCTGTCCGGCCACGTCGGGGCGCTTGCCGACCCGGCCACCGGCCTCGCGCTCGCCGACGCGGCACCCGTCGGCCGGCCGTGGCAGGAACCCGACGAGGCGTTCGTGCCCGGCGGGCGGGTCGATCTGCACGCGAGCATCGACGTGACCGGTCGGACCGCGGACCGCCGGGGTGACTTCGACTCGGTGTACGGCGACTGGGCGGAGGTGGCTGCCCGGGTCGCTGCCGCACCACGCCGCTCGGCCGATTCGTGGAGCGATGACCTCCGCGCCGGCCTGCGGTTGGCGGCCGACGACCCGGCCCAGATCCTGGAGCGCCGCCACGAGGCGGCCGCGCTGGCGCTGTTCGGCGCCGACGGCGCGGCGCTGGACGCCCTCTGCCGGCTGGCCGACGACGTGCGCCGGGACGCGGTCGGCGACGACGTCACGTACGTCGTCAACCGCAACATCAACTTCTCCAACGTGTGCTACGTGGGCTGCCGCTTCTGCGCGTTCGCCCA
>DASVMV010000078.1:0-6558 GCA_036384155.1 Micromonosporaceae bacterium | reverse complement strand
CAGGCGCAGCCACCGCCGGTCGGCTGGCACCGGCCCGGCCGCCGCGGCCGGCGCGCCGTCGGGCACCGCGGCTCTTCGCCGCCGTACCGAGACCGCCAGCAGGGCCACGAACAGCAGTGGCCAGAGCAGGTAGAACTGCTCCTCGATGCCGAGCGACCAGGTGTGCTGCAGGGGGGAAGGCGCCGCGGTCTGCGCGAAGTAGTCCCCGCCCCGGTCGGCCATCCGCCAGTTCGCCACGTACCCAAGGGCGGCGAGGGCGTCCCAGCGCAAGGCCGGAAGCTCCTCGCCCGGGAGCAGCACCCGGGATACCAGGACGACGACCAGCAGGAGGACCAGCAGCGCGGGCAGCAGGCGCCGGGCCCGCCGCGCCCAGAAGGCGACCAGGTCGATCCGGCCCGTCCGGTCCCGCTCACCGAGCAGCAACGAGGTGATCAGAAAGCCGGACAGGACGAAGAACGCGTCCACGCCCAGGAAGCCGCCGGGCAGCCACGCCACGCCGCCGTGGAACAGCAGCACCGCGCCCACCGCGAGCGCACGTACGCCATCCAGCCCCGGCTGGTACGCAAAGTGTCCGGCCCGAAGGGCGCTCCCGGTCTCGCTCACGGTTCGGCGACCTCGCGAGCGGTAGGGGCGGTTCGCTGCTGGCGTTGCGGGCGGCAGGAGGACGACACCGACCCATCATGCAGGGTGATCCGCTCCCGGGCAGGGATCTTCCCGGCGTCGTCCCGGACGGGTTGGTGCCGGTGCGCCGCCACCGGCCCGGCGCACCCGAGGTGCCGTGCCGGCCCGGTCTGAACTGGGCGGCTGCCGGGTACCGGAGGGGGATGACGGGCCCCGACTCGTGGCACCGGGCGCTGGCCGACCTGCTCGCCGGGTCGCACCGGCTCCCGCCGGACGAACTCCCGGCAGCGGTCAACGCCGCGCTCCAAAAGCTGGGCGTGACGGTGACGATCTACCTGGTGGACGCCGAGCAATGTCAGCTGCGCCCTCTGCCGGATCCGGACCACCCGCTGCCGGACCCGCTGCCGATCGACTCGACCCTGGCCGGTCGGGCCTTCACGCACCTGGAAATACACGTCGCGCACGGCCAGCCACCCCGGCTATGGGTCCCGGTGGTCAACGGCACGGAACGCCTCGGACTGCTCGACGTGCGACCGCCGCCGGGCGTCGACCCCCACGACGAGTCGGTGCACGAGGGCTGTCGACTGATCGCCGGACTGTTGGGACATTTGATCACCAGCAAATCGGTGTACGGCGACAACCTGCGCCGGGCTGCCCGGAGCCAGAACATGGCGGTTTCGGCCGAACTACTGTGGCAACTGCTGCCGCCGCTGACGTTCGCCACCCGGACAACGGTGGTCAGCGCGCTTCTCGAGCCCTGTTACGAGGTCGGCGGGGACGCCTTCGACTACGCGCTTGACGACGGAGTCAATTTCGTGGCGATCCTGGACGGCGTCGGGCACGGCCTACCGGCCGTGCTGACCACCTCCGTCGCCCTCGCCGCCATGCGGGCGGCCCGGCGCGCCGGGGAAGATCTGCTCGGCATGGCGCACGCGGTCGACCGAGCCATCCGGAGTCAATGGGACGACGCCCGATTCGTGACCGCGGTGCTCGCCCGGTTCGACACGTACCGCGGCCTGCTGCGGTATATCAACGCCGGCCATCCCCGGCCGCTGCTGCTACGCCAGGGCCGGGCCGTCCGGGTGATGACCGGCGGTCGCCGGCTCCCCCTGGGCCTGCCGGACGCCCGGTCCGACGTCGGCGAGATCCGGCTGCAACCGGGTGACCGCCTGCTGCTGCATACCGACGGGGTGACGGAGGCGCGGAACGCTAAGGGAGAGATGTTCGAGTTGTCGCATCTGGCCGACCTCGCCGCGCGGCATATCGGATCCAGGCTGCCGGCGGCCGAGACCCTCCGTCGGCTCGGTCACGCGGTGGCCGACCATCAGGACGGGCCACTGCGCGACGATGCCACGCTGTTGCTTGTCGAGTGGTCCCCCGCGGCGGCGGCTGACATGCAGCCCTAAGCCCTGGTTCCGGGGCTAAGCCGCCGGCCACTCGGTGGACGGGTCGATGGGCCGTTCAGGCGATACCGATTCGGAGGAAAGACGTCGATCTGGATATTTTGTACGACGGTGTGCTTGCGTCCGGGCAAGCTTTCGCACACGCGGACTATTTCGCAAAGTCGTTTCCCTAGCTAACGTTTGCTGAGCTCCGCGAATCGCGGGCACCCCCCCCGGCCCAGGAGGCAATCACCCAATGTCATTGTCGCTTAGCAGACGCGCGCGACACGCGGCGGTGGCTACCGCCACCGTGGTCACGGCAGCGGCCGTCGTCGCCACCGGCGTGTTCACCGCCGGCACGCGTCCAGACACGAACCCGAACGAACCGAAGTACCGCGGCTACCTCGAGCGGATGGGCGGGGAGGAGGAGCACGGCGTCGAGGGCGTCGTCGGCGACCCCGAGTCCGAGTCCGGTGAAATTTTCAATGCGCTCACCTCGGTGGCCAACGCCCGGCTCGCGCCGTACGGCTCCGTCGCCGCCGGCCAGCTCTCGTCCAGCCTCGGCGGCTTCCGGTCGCTGGGCTCGAACGGCAGCACGTGGTCGGAGGTGACCAACCTGTCGTACGACGCCGACGACCCCAACTACCGCGACCCCAACTTCTCCAACTCTGGGGGTGGCTCCGGATACGTCGCGGGCCGGATCACCGGCCTGACCGCTGGGGACGGCTACCTGTTCGCCGGTGGGGCCAACGGCGGCGTCTTCCGCAAGAAGCTCAACAACGTCGACAACCCCGGCGACGACGGCGCCTGGGAGCCGATCTCGGACAGCATCCTGTCGCTGTCGACCGGTGACCTGGAATACCACGACCACGCCCTGTGGTACGCCACGGGCGAGGCCAACACCGGCGCCACGTCGTACGTCGGCGCGGGTATGTACCACAACCCGCGGGCTGCCAGCGGCAGCCTGAGCACCGCCCAGTTCACGGACGCCGACCGGCTCGGCGGCACCGAACTGGAAAGCCGCGGCATCAACAAGGTTCGCTTCGACGATGTGAAGCACTGGGCGTACGCGGCCACGACCCGCGGCCTGTGGCGCTATCCGCTGGATGCGGCCAATGCGCCGGTGCCGGGCAAGACCTGGACCAACGTCCTCATGCCCAACCCGAGCGCCGACCTGAACACCGCCACTCCGTACAAGAACATTGTCAACGACGTGGCGACCGATGACGCCGGTGGCGTCCTGGTCAACGCCGCCTGGCGCAACGGGGATGCCAGCTACAACGGCTTCTACTACAGCTCCACCGGAGCCGCGGGCAGCTACGCCCAGGTCAACCCGCAGGGTGGGCTCGGCTACCAGCAGGTCGGCAACACCGAGTTCGCGTGGGGTACTGACGCCGCGGGCAAGAAGACCACGCTGTACGCCGTGGTCGAGTCGCCGACCAAGCTCGCCCACTCGCCGCAGACCGTGCTCTACGGGGTGTACCGGTCGTCGACCGGCAAGCTGGCCGGACCGTGGAACCGGATCGCCGACAGCGGAAAGCTCAAGGCGTCTGGCTCGGCGCTCAACGGCGGCGGTGGCAACGGCTACCGTCCGGGCGTCCAGGCCTGGTACAACAACTTCGTCCTCACCGAGCCCGGCAAGCCCGACCACGTCTGGGTGGGCCTCGAGGAGGTCTACGAGACGCAGAACGGCGGATCCAACTGGACGACGCCCGGTCCGTACTGGAACTTCGGGCTGCGGTGCTGGGCGATCTCTGACGCGGACAACAAGTGCCCGCAGACCACCCACTCAGACCAGCACTCCATCGTCACGTACGGCGGCCGGGTCTACGTCGGTAACGACGGCGGCGTGAAGTCGCGGCCGATCAACGGGATGCTGGACGACTACGGCCACGCGAAGGACTGGGCCAACCACTCCCAGGGCCTGGGCACCCTGCAGTACTACTCGGTCGGCGTCGGCAAGGACCCGGAGCGGGACGGCTACGCGGTGGCCGGCGGCCTGCAGGACAACGGCGGCTCGCTGCTGCGCGGTGACCGCAAGGACAACCAGGGCAACACCGAGATGGTCTCGCCGTTCGGCGGCGACGGCGGCGACATCATCGTCAACCCGAAGAACGGCTGCAACATCCTCGACGAGTACGTCTACCTCCAGCTGTGGATGACGACCACCTGCGGCCAGACCGACGGATCGAAGAACGCGGTCATCGACGTCAGCGTTCCGGACCCCAACCCGCGCTTCACGGCTCCATTCCGGGCGGTCAGGGGCTCGGAGAACACCGGTGACCACGCCAGCGAGCGCTGGGTGGCCGGCGGCAACTCCGTCTGGACGCACGACCTCGGCTTCTCCATCACCGCGCAGCAGGTCGGTTCGCTGGCCAACAAGGGCTGGACCCAGCGCACCACGCTGGGCACGCCGTACCGGATGGTGGTCGGGCTCGACGCGGTCGCCGACCCGGCGGCCAAGCAGGACGCCTCGAAGGACGTCGTCGTGGCGGCCTGGTGCGGCGAGAGCAACTGCAACAGCGGCGGCTTCTCCCGCGGCGTACGGACCAACTTCGGCGGCAGCTGGCACGAGCTGGACATGACCGGCCTGCCGTCGCGGTACCCCAACGGGGTCTACATCGACAAGGTGGACAGCAGCGCGGCGACCATCTACCTGGTGTTCAACGGCTACAACCGCCGGTTCGTCGAGGGCCCGGGCGCCGCGCAGGACCACGTGTGGAAGGGCGTCCTCGCCAAGGACGGCACGGTGAAGTGGACCAACGAGTCGGCCGGTACGCCGGACGTACCCGGCACCGACGTGGTCCGCTACGGCAACAAGCTCGTGGTCGGCACCGACTACGGCGTGATGGTCGGCACCATCGACGCGACCACGGGCGACGTGTCCGGCTGGAAGCGGATCGGCGGGGTCTCCGGCACCGCGGGTGCCCTCCCGCTGACCACCGTTTTCGACCTCAACATCGCACCGGACGGCTACCTGTACGCGGCCACCCATGGTCGTGGCATCTGGAAGACGTCCCTGAGCAGCCTGTAGCCGCATAACCCGACCCGGTGGCCGGACGCATCCAGCGTCCGGCCACCGGCTTGTCACCCCCAGCCCGGCGTGCCGGCTTCGATCCCGGGCACCACTATCGCTTCGTCTGTGGGCGTCGCCCGGTTGCCGTGCGTCCGCGAGCCGGCCGTGCGGCGCGCCCATCCGCGCGCTTCTCCCACAGCGAGATGAAGTACTCGTTGGCTTCCTCGACCCCGGCCCGGTCCTGGGTGGTCAGCAGGTCGAGCAGCAGGCCGCGGCCCGCGGCCAGCGCCAGGCGGGCATGCGCGCGGGCCGCGTCGGAGTCAAAGTCGTGGCGGCGAAGCAGCTCTTCGCCCTGCTGAAGCCACGGCGTGATGACGCTGTCCAGCAGGCCGACGGTGCCGGGACGGCCCTGCAGCGCCTGGCCGTACATCTCGAAGAACAGGCGCTCGTTGGGCCACAGCGCCGGATCCGCCAAGCGCTCGAAGAAGGCCCGGGTCAGGTCGGCCAGCGTGTCGCCGGCGGTGGTTTCGAGTTCGGCCAGGGCGACGCGCTGGCGTTCCTCCACGGCGCGGACGACCTCGACCAGCAGCCCTTCCTTCGAGCCGAAGTGGTAGATGAGCATCCGGTGGCTGGTGTGGATACCCGCTGCGAGTGCGCGCAGGCTCAGGTCGGCCGCTCCGTGCGCGGCCACGTAGTCCACGGCGGCGGCCAGCAGCCGCTCCCGAGCCTGGCGAGGCTGTCCTGTCATGCCGCCCACTCCTCCTCGCGCCTCGCGGATCGTACCTGCTCACGCCCGTAACGACCGAGCTGACGAGGGCTAGTGTACCGTCTGGTACAGATCCAGCCGACGAATCGCCCTCCCGCGCCACCGACCCGGCCGATCACCACCCGAGGGGGAGGAGCGCGATGCACACCAGCACGGATCCGGGACACGACGTTTGCCAGGCCCTCGTACGGCAGTGGGCGGTGCTGGCCGCGGCCATACCCCGCCTGGACCTCACCGCGCCCACCCGCCTGCCCGGCTGGACGAATCGGGAGCTGGTGGCGCACCTGGCGGCGCAGCCCGCGCTGCTGGCCCGTTTTCTCGCGGACGATCCGCCGCGCCGGGCCGAGATGTCGCTTGCGGACAACCTGGCGGGAACCGCGGCGCTGGCGGCCCGCATCGACATAGCGGCGCGGCACGCTGCCGACGCCGGCCGGCTGGACTTCGCGGGCAGTGTCGAGCGGGTGCTGCCAGCCCTTTGGGACGCCGACCCCACCCGCGCGGTAGTGACGCTGCAGGGCCCGATCGATCTGGCGGACTACCTGGTCACCCGGTGCATCGAAGCCGTCGTACACGGTCTCGACCTCGTGCCGCCGGTCGCTCCCGACCCGGCGGCCGCGGCGATCGCCGCCGGCGCGCTGTTGCGGCTGCTCTCGCGGCGGGCGCCGCACCTTGCGGCGGCTGCCGCTGCGCTCGATCAGGTGATCTGGCTGGAGGCGGCCACCGGACGCCGCGATCTGACCGGCCCGCTGGGCCGGGCCGTTCCGCTCCTCACG
>DASVMV010000077.1:0-5334 GCA_036384155.1 Micromonosporaceae bacterium | reverse complement strand
CCCGACCAGCTCCTCGGCGATGTCTTCCAGGGTCACCACGCCGGCGAACCCGCCGTACTCGTCGACCACGCAGGCGAGTTGCCGGTGCCCGGCCCGCAGCCGCTCCAGCACGCGGGGCAGCGGCAGGGTCTCGGGCACGAGCAGGGGTGCCAGCATGACCGCCGAGATCGGCGTGGTCGGCCGCCGCACCGGCGGCACGTTGAGCACCTCGGCCAGCCCGACCACGCCGACCAGGTCGTCTACGTTGTCGGTGCTGCGCACCGGAAAGCGGGAGTGGCCGGTGTCCTGCAGGTCCACCACCCGGCTGACCGGGTCGTCGGCGCGCACGGTGTGTACGTCGACCCGCGGAACCATGGCCTCACCGGCGGTGAGCTGACGGAAGTCGAGGCCGCGGTCGAGCAGGGTGGACATCTCCGCGTCGAGATGGCCCTCCTCGCGGGACTCGGCGATGATCTGCTCGAGGTCTTCTGCGGTGACACCGCTGGGCAGCTCCTCGACCGGTTCGATGCCGGCGCGGCGCAGCAGTCGGGTGGCGGCCGCGTCGAAAATCTTGATCACCGGTCCGGCGACGGTGAGGTAGACCAGAGTGGAGCGGCTCAGCGCCCGGGCGAGCGCCTCCGGACGGGCGATCGCGAGGTTCTTCGGAGCCAGCTCGCCGAACACCATCTGGACCGCGGTGGCGAACACCAGTGCCAGGCCGACCGACAACGGCAGGCTGACGCCCGCCGGAACCCCGCCGGCGCCCAGCAGGTCCGCCAGGCCGCCCCCCAGGTACGGCTCGGCGACGTAGCCGACCAGCAGGGCCGTGACGGTGATGCCGAGCTGAGCGCCGGAGAGCATGAACGACAGTCGTCCGGTGATGGCGAGGGCTCTCCCGGCGGCGGCATCGCCGTCGTCGGCGAGCTGCTGCAGGCGTCCCCGGTCGACGGCGACGTACCCGAACTCCTGGGCGACGAAGTAACCGGTCGCCGCGGTGAGGACAAGGATCAGAAGAAGGCCGAGGGCGATCAACACGGAGAGTTCGACACTCCCCGGTGGTTCGAAGTCCATCGGTGCCGGGCCGAGCCCGGCCCGCTACAGCTGCCCTCCGGGGCAGGTGATTCGATCACCCCATCAGTTTATCGGGGCTTTCCGAGTACCGATCCGGTACGCCGGGATGGTGGCGGTCACCGCCGCGTCGGCGTCCGGGCGCGGGGGAATCGCCGCGTCGACGTCCCGGCGCGGGGGGACGGCCGCGTCGGCGTCCGGGCCCGTGCCCCCGCCCACCGGGGAGACCACCAGGTCCGGCCGGCCGAGCCGCCGGGCGACATCGTTGATCACCAGTTGGTCGGCGACCAGCGGGCGCGCCGACCGGTGACCGGCCCGGCGGAGCACGAAGTAGTGCACCGCGGCCCGGACCCGGGCCCGGTCGGCGGCGCTGGCGTAGGTGGTGGCCAGGATCAGCTCGCGGAGGCAGCCGCCGAGGCGCTCGGCAAGCTCCACGTCGGGCATAGGACGGGCAGCCCGCAATCGGGCGAGTTGGGCATCGACCCGCCGAATAAGGATCTCCGTCTCATGGCGCAAGCCTCGGTGCACGGTGGTCATTCCACCCCACCTCCGTACTGATCAGGCGTTGCCGGCGAACGTACTGCATCCGCTCTAATACCGGCAAGTAGCGAAGCCGGTACGCTTCGTTACGGTCAGGGCACGGGCCGGCGGCCGCACGCCGCCGTGCCACGGGTGGCGGGGCAGGCTGTCGTACCGGGGGGCAGGCTTGTCGTACCGGGCGGGGAGAATGGATCCGTGGCTGAGGTGCTGGCACCCTTCGGGGCCGCGACCCGCGAGTGGTTCGCTGCGGCGTTCGCCGCGCCCACCGACGCGCAGGCCGGCGCCTGGCGAGCCGTGGGCGCCGGCCGGAACGCGCTCGTCGTGGCACCGACCGGTTCCGGCAAGACGCTGGCGGCATTTCTCTGGTCGCTCGACCGGCTGGCCCGGGAGCCGGCGCCGGCCGACAGCACCCGTCGGTGCCGGGTGCTCTACGTCAGCCCGCTCAAGGCGCTGGCCGTCGATGTCGAGCGCAACCTGCGGGCTCCGCTCGCCGGCATCCGCCACGCCGCCGCCCGCCTGGGCATCGCGCCGCCGGACATCACGGTTGGCATGCGCACCGGCGATACGCCGGCCGACGAGCGGCGCGCATTCGCCCGCACCCCGCCGGACATCCTGATCACCACGCCCGAGTCGCTGTTCCTCCTGCTCACCTCGGCCGCCCGCGACGCCCTGCGGGGGGTGGAGACCGTCATCGTCGACGAGGTGCATGCCGTCGCGGCCACCAAGCGCGGCGCCCACCTGGCCCTGTCGCTGGAACGCCTCGACGCGCTGCTGCCCCGGCCCGCGCAGCGCATCGGCCTGTCGGCGACCGTCCGGCCCACCGACGAGATCGCCCGCTTCCTCGCCGGAGCGCACCCGGTCGAGGTCGTGCAGCCGCGGGCGGCCAAGACCATCCAGGTCGAGGTGCAGGTGCCGGTCGAGGACATGACCCGCCTCGACGAACAGGACGAGCCGCCCGAGGACGAGTTGGGCACCCCACGGCGCGCCTCCATCTGGCCCGCCGTCGAAGAGCGGGTGTACGACTTGATCCGCGCTCACCGGTCGACGATCGTCTTCACGAACTCGCGCCGCGGAGCCGAGCGGCTGTGCGCCCGGCTCAACGAGTTGGCGGCCGAGGCCGCCGGGTCAGGCGCGCCGCCGGCCGCCCCGGCGCGCCTGCCGGCGGAGATCATGGCCCAGTCCGGCGCCGCCGGGGGGGCTCCCCCGGTGATCGCCCGCGCGCACCACGGCAGCGTGTCGCGCGAGGAGCGCAAACACATCGAAGAGGCGCTCAAGGCCGGCCAGCTACCCGCCGTCGTGGCCACCTCCAGCCTCGAGCTCGGCATCGACATGGGCGCGGTCGACCTCGTCGTGCAGATCGAGGCCCCGCCCAGCGTGGCGGCCGGCCTGCAGCGCGTCGGGCGGGCCGGACACCAGGTCGGCGCCACGTCCCGGGGCGTCGTCTTCCCGAAGCACCGCGGCGATCTCGTGTCCTGCGCGGTGGTCGCCGAGCGGATGACCGACGGCGCGATCGAAGAGCTCCACTACCCACGCAACCCGCTCGACGTGCTGGCGCAGCAGATCGTCGCCATGGCGGCGCTCGAAGACTGGCGGGTCGCCGACCTGGCCGCGCTCGTACGCCGCGCCGCGCCCTTCGCCGAGCTGCCCGACTCGGCGCTGCACGCCGTGCTGGACATGCTCTCCGGCCGTTACCCCTCAACCGCGTTCGCCGAGCTGCGCCCGCGCCTGGTCTGGGACCGCGCAGCGGACTCGCTCGCCGGGCGTCCGGGGGCGCAGCGTCTCGCGGTCACCAGCGGCGGCACGATCCCCGACCGGGGTCTCTTCGGCGTGTTCCTCGCCGGCTCCGAGCGGGCGGCGCGGGTGGGCGAGCTTGACGAGGAGATGGTCTACGAGTCGCGGGTCGGCGACGTGTTCCTGCTCGGCTCGACCTCCTGGCGGATCGAAGACATCACACCCGACCGGGTGCTCGTCTCCCCGGCGCCCGGGCAGGCCGCGCGGATGCCGTTCTGGAAGGGCGACCAGCTGGGCCGGCCGGTCGAGCTGGGCCGGGCGATCGGAGCGCGGCTGCGTTCACTGGTCCGGCAGGGCGACGAGGCCGCGGTCGCCGCTCTGCGGGACGGCGGCCTGGACGACTGGGCGGCCGGAAACCTGGTGGCGTATGTGCGGGAGCAGCGCGAAGCGACCCGTTCGCTGCCGGACGACCGGACCGTCGTGGTCGAGCGGTTCCGCGACGAACTGGGTGACTGGCGACTCGCGGTCCACTGCGTCCTCGGCGCCCGGGTCAACGGCCCGTGGGCGCTGGCGATCGGGCGCCGGCTCGCCGAGCGGTACGGCGTCGACGCCCAGGTCATGCCGTCCGACGACGGGATCATCGTGCGGCTGCCCGACACGGCCGACGAGCCGCCGGGCGCCGAGCTGGTCGCGTTCGACCCCGACGAGGTCGCTCAGCTGGTCGAAGAGGCGGTCGGCGGTTCCGCGCTGTTCGCCTCCCGGTTCCGCGAGTGCGCCGCCCGGGCGCTGCTGCTGCCCCGGCGCGACCCGCGCCGTCGCCAGCCGCTGTGGCAGCAGCGCCAGCGGGCCGCGCAGCTGCTCGACGTCGCCCGGGAGTACGCGGACTTCCCGATCACGCTGGAGGCGGCCCGCGAATGTCTCCAGGACGTGTTCGACGTCCCCGGCCTGGCGGGGCTGATGCGCGACCTGGCCGGTCGGAAGGTACGCCTGGTCGAGGTGGAGACCCAGCGCCCCTCGCCGTTCGCCCGGTCGCTGCTGTTCGGCTACGTCGGCGCCTTCCTGTACGAGGGGGACGCGCCGCTCGCCGAGCGCCGAGCGGCCGCCCTCGCCCTCGACTCCGCGCTGCTGGGCGAGCTGCTCGGCCGGGTCGACCTGCGTGAGCTGCTCGAGCCCGCGGTGGTCGCCGAGACCGAGCGGCAGCTCCAGTGGCTGACCGACGAGCGGCGCCCGCGCGACGCCGAAGACGTGGCGGAGCTGCTGCGGCTGCTCGGCGACCTGTCCCCCGCGGAGCTGGCCGCCCGGGGCGCCGACCCTGGGTGGGCCGACCAGCTCGCGGCGGAACGGCGGGCCGTCCAGGTGAGGATCGCGGGCGTCGAGCGGTGGATCGGCGTCGAAGACGCCGGGCGGTTCCGCGATGCCCTCGGCGTGGCGCTGCCCGTTGGGATCGCGCAGGCGCACCTTGCGCCGGTGGCCGACCCGCTCGGCGACCTGGTGTCCCGCTACGCCCGCACCCACGGGCCGTTCGCGGCGGCGACCTGCGCCGCCCGGTTCGGCCTTGGCGTGTACGTGGTGGAGCAGGCGCTCAAGCGGCTCGCCGCCACGGGCCGGGTGGTGTCCGGGGAGTTTTCGCCGGGTGGCGCGGGAACCGAGTGGTGCGACGCCGAGGTGTTGCGCATGCTGCGCCGACGCTCGCTCGCCGCGCTGCGCCGGGAGATCGAGCCGGTGCCCCCGCGCTCGCTGGCCACGTTCCTGCCCCGTTGGCAGCAGGTGGGCTCCTCGGCGCGCGGCGTCGAGGCGGTCGCCGCGGCAATCGAGCAGCTGCAGGGTGTGGCGCTGCCCGCATCCGCCCTCGAACGGCTGGTGCTTCCCGGCCGGGTCGCCGACTACTCGCCGGCGTACCTGGACGAGTTGTGCGCCAGCGGCGAGGTGCTGTGGGCGGGCTCGGGTGCGATCGGCAGCACCGACGGCTGGCTGACGTTGGCGTACGCCGACGCGGCGCCCCTGCTGCTGCCCCCG
>DASVMV010000076.1:0-6011 GCA_036384155.1 Micromonosporaceae bacterium | reverse complement strand
GAACAGCCCGAGCGGCAGCCGGGGCAGGTTGGTGCCGGATGTCAGCCGGTCGGCCAGGCCGCCCAGCCGCTCGGCGAGGAGGTCAATATCGAATCGCAGCTCGGCGGTCTGCACGTCCAACTGCTCCTCCTCCGGTGTGAGCAGATCCACGAGCACCGTGCCCAGCCGGTGGCGATTGAGCGTCTCGGCCACCGCACGGTTGCGCGGGCTGTGCCGGGAACTGCCGCTGCCATGGGCGAAGAGCACCACGCCGCGGGCGTCGTCGGGCACGGCCACGTCGGCGGGAAGCCGTACCGCCCCGGTCTGAAGCTCCGTCTCGGTCGTCTGGGCATCCACGCTGCGACCTCCTTCACGTCACCTGGGCCGATGAGGACCGTTACCCCCGGTGCCGGCTGCTACGCCCAAGATCGCGCTACTTCATGCAAAGAGTGCCGTCGGGCCGCGGACGAGGCCGCCCCCCTGCAAGTAGCAGGATCCTGATGGCGATCTTGAAGGAGGCGCCACATCCGGACGACGGCGTTTGCCCGATCGGTCGGCGGGAAGGCCGGCGAATAAGGCGAAACGGAGGCAGCCATGAGCCAGCAGCAGCGGGGATCCGGGCAGGAGCCGGCCGGGGCGGGGGACGAGGAGCGCAAGGAGCGCGAGGAGCGCGAGCGGACCGGCGCCGAGCAGCGCACCTTCGGCGACCGCGCGGCCGAGGCGCGCACGGCCGACGATCCGCGCGCCCATGCTCCTCGCGATCGGGCGGGCTACCCGTCGACCGGGGACGAGCAGCTCTAGCGACCAGGACGAACGTGCCGACAAGCAGCGAACGACCCGTCGCAAGCTTTCCGTAGGTTCCCTCCCATAACGTCCGCCCCACCGGCTACCTGCTCGCCCGGCCGCTGACCGCCAGCCGGGCGCGGTGACCCACCGTTCACCTGCTCTTATTACGCAAAGTCCTTGCGTCATAACGCAATCCGCTGGCCGACGCCGGTGCCACGTGCTATTTGACCCGGGCAGCGATCCGGTAAGCTGGCGCGCGGTCTCCGCCAGGAGGCGCCATCGGGCGCCGGCGGTGACCGCCGCTCAATCGCCTTGCGCGAGCCGGGGAACCACTTACGTGGGGTGAATCCGTGTCAACGGAAGGGGTCGTTCCGCCCCGAACCCGTCAGCTAATCCGGTCGGCGGCCGTACGGGAGGAACGTGCATGACGGCAAGAACTCGTCAGCGATTCGCGCTGACCGTGGCGCTGCTCGCCGCCCTGGCGACGCTCGCCGGCGCGGCTCTCGCGCCCGGCGGCGCGGGGGCCGCGCCGAAGCCGACGCCTACCCCGACGGGGCCTGGCAACGAGGGCGGAACCCCACTCCTGCGGGACGTGATCGAGTCCACCGGTCGCGGCTACGTCGAGGCGCAGGCGGCCGTCGCGACGTCCCGCAAGCGCCAACTGCAGCTGACCCTCGAACTGCAGAAGGTGGAGCAGCAGATCGAAGCGCTGCGTCCGCAGGTGAGCGCGGTGGCGGCGAGCGCCTACCGCACCGGCCGGATCGGCCCGATGATGGTGCTGCTCAACAGTTCCTCCCCCGATACGTTCATCGAACGCGCCGAGGGCCTGGACATGCTCGCCCAGTACGACAACAGCCGCGTCCGCGAGCTCAACGAGGCACTCGAGCAAGCCAACCGGGCCAAGGCGGCCATCGACGCCGAGGTCGTCGCGGAGCGCAAACAGCTCACCGCGATGGCCAAGCAGAAGGCGGAGGCCGAGCGGGCGCTGGAACTCGTCGGCGGCAAGCGCACCGGCGGTTTTGTCAGCGCCGTATCGCCGGTGGCCCGTCAGGCACCGCGCAACGACGACGGCTCGTGGCCGCGCCAGTCGTGCAGCGAGTCCGACCCGACCACCTCGGGCTGCATCACCCCGCGCATGCTGTTCGCCCTGAAGGAGACTCAGCGCCTCGGTTTCAAACGCTTCGTCTCCTGCTTCCGCCCCAGCGGCCCGTACGAGCATCCGAAGGGCAGAGCCTGTGACTTCTCCGCGGAGCGCAACGGCTTCGGCGGTGATGCCCACGGCGACGATAAGCTCTATGGCAACAACCTAGCGGCGTTCCTGGTCCGCAACGCCGACCGGCTGGGCGTGATGTACGTCATCTGGTATCGCCAGATCTGGATGCCGGCGACCGGCTGGCATTCCTACGGCGGGGCGTACGGGGACCCATCCAGCGATCACACGAACCACGTACACCTATCGGTGCTCTAGCGCGGTTACCGCGACGCCCGATTCGAGCGGGACGGTCGTCGATCGCACACCTGCTTCAGCGGCCCGGCGGGCCGGCGCTCGGCCCGGCGGCTGAACCGGTCGCGGCCCGGCCGGCTGGATCTTCGGTATCGGTCGGGTCGCCGAGTTTTCGCAGTCGACCTCGACCGTCTCTCCGTAGTGCTGCAGGTGCACCGCGCCGCTCCCGCCGTCGCGCAGCGAGTACGTCACCTCGTGCGGCCGGACGTCCACCCGCAGGTGGGCGCCACGCCACAGGAGAGAAAAGGTCAGTCGGTTGATCCGGGAGGGCAGCCGCGGCGCGAAGGACAGCAGCTCATCGTGGTCGCGCATGCCGCCGAACCCGGCCACGAGGGCGATCCAGGCGCCGGCCAGCGACGCGACGTGCACGCCGTCCCGGGTGTTCTGGTTGAGGTCGTGCAGATCCATCAGCGCGGCCTCGCCCAGGTAGTCGTGGGCCAGTTCCAGATGGCCCACCTCGGCGGCCAGGACCGCCTGGGTGCAGGCCGACAGCGACGAGTCGCGCACCGTACGCCGCTCGTAGTAGCTGAAGTTGCGGGCCTTCTGCTCTTCGGTGAAGGCGTCGCCCCGCCAGTGCATCGCGAGCACCAGGTCGGCTTGCTTGACCACCTGACGCCGGTATAGGTCGAAGTACGGGTAATGCAGCAGCAGGGGGTACCGGTCTTCCGGGGTGTCCTCGAAGCTCCACTCCTGGAACCGGGTGAAGCCCTCGACCTGCGGATGAACCCCCAACTCCTCGTCGTACGGGATGTGCATGTCGGCGGCCGCATCCCGCCAGGACGCGGTCTCCTCGTCGTCGACGCCGAGCCGCCAGGCGGCGTCCGGGTGCCGGTTGGCCGCGTCAGCGGCCGCCCGCAGGTTCCGCTGCGCCATCAGGTTGGTGTAGATGTTGTCGTTCTTGACGGCGGTGTACTCGTCCGGGCCGGTGACCCCGTCGATGTGGAACCGGCCGTGTCGATCGTGATGGCCCAGCGACCGCCACAACCGGGCGGTCTCCACCAGCAGCTCGAGGCCGCACTCCCGCTCGAAGTCGGTATCCCCGGTCGCCAGTACGTAGCGGCGCACCGCGTCGGCGATGTCAGCCGCGATGTGGAACGCGGCGGTGCCGGCCGGCCAGTACGCCGAGCACTCGTGGCCCCGGATGGTGCGCCAGGGGAAGGCGGCGCCCCCCAGGTTGAGCGTGTGGCCGCGCTCGCGGGCCAGGTCGAGCGTGCGGTGCCGCCAGCGCAGGGCGTTCGCCACCGCCGTCGGCTGGGTGTAGGTCAGCACCGGCAGGACGAACGTCTCGGTGTCCCAGAAGACGTGCCCGTCGTACCCCGGACCGGTGAGGCCCTTGGCCGCGATCGGCCGCACCTCCGCCCGCGCGCCGGCCTGCAGCACGTGGAACAGCCCGAACCGGACGGCCTGCTGCACCTCGGGATCGCCCTCGAGGCGTACGTCTGAGGTGTCCCAGAACGCGTCGAGGTATTTGCGCTGCTCGGACAGCAGGCCGTCCCAGCCCGAGAACCGGGCGCCGGCCAGTGCCGCGCCCACCTGGTCCCGAATGGCCGGCAGCGACCGGCGGCTGGACCACCCGTACGTCAGGTACTTGACCAGGCGGAGCTGTTGGCCAGGTGCGACGACACCCGCGATCGAGGTGCGCACCCAGTCCGGTTGCGCCTCGGTGCTGACGGCGAGCTCGGACGGACCCTCGATGTCGTGGGCCATGGTGGCGCCCATCCGCAGCCCGCTGGCCTTGGTGCGGTGGATGAGCAGGCCGCCATGTCCCTGGACGAGGTGCTCTTCGGACTGCAACGGCGACTCCAGCACCGCCGCGACCCGGGGATCCCTGCTCTGCGGCGGAAGTTTCTCGTTCGCCACCAGCTCCGACTGGATGATGAGCCGCATCGGACCATCGACCGGCTCGACTTCGTACAGGATGGCGGCGACGGCACGCTGGGTGAAGGAGACCAGTCGAACGCTGCGCAACCGGATGACCCGGCCGGCCGGCGACCGCCACTCCACGGTCCGGGTGAGCGTGCCGGCGCGCAGGTCGAGCACCCGCTCGTGCGAGATCAACTCGCCGTACCGCATGTCGAACGGCTCGTCGTCGACGAGCAGCCGGATCAGCTTGCCGTTGGTGACGTTGACAATCGTCTGCCCGGACTCCGGGAAGCCGTAGCCGGCCTCGGCGTACGGCAGCGGCCGCAGCTCGTAGAAGGAGTTGAGGTAGCTGCCGGGCAGGCCGTGCGGCTCGCCCTCATCGAGATTGCCGCGCAGCCCGATGTGCCCGTTCGCCAGCGCGAATACCGACTCGGACTGGGCGATGACATCGAGGTCGAGACGGGTCTCGCGGACGTGCCACGGCTCGACCGGGTAGCCCCGTTCCCGGATCACCGCTGGTCCTCCGTCATCAACTCGGCAAGATCGCGCACGACGATGTCGGCGCCGTGGGCCAGGAGGTCCTCGGCCTGGCCCACCCGGTCGACGCCGACCACGTACCCAAAGCTGCCGGCCCGGCCGGCCTCGACGCCGGCGAGGGCGTCTTCGAACACCGCGGCCTGTTCCGGTCGTACGCCCAGCAGCTGGGCCGCGGCGAGGAAGCTGTCCGGATGCGGCTTGCCGCGCAGACCTTCCTCCCGCGCGACAATACCGTCGATGCGGAGCTCCAGAAGGTCTTCGATGCCCGCCGCGGCCACCACGTCCTGACAGTTTGCGCTGGCGGAAACGACGGCGCGCCGCAGGCCCGCCCGCGCGGCCGCCTTCAGGTAGGCCACCGAGCCCTCGTACACCTGCACGCCGTCGACGTGGATGCGGCGCAGGAGGATCTCGTTCTTGCGGTTGCCGATTCCGTGCACGGTGTCGACCGTGGGCGGATCGTCTGGCCGGCCTTCCGGCAGCTCGATGTCGCGCGAGGCCAGGAACGACCGGACCCCGTCGGCGCGCGGGCGGCCGTCGACGTAGCGGTTGTAGTCGTCCCCGGGATCAAAGGGCCGGAACTCTTCGCCGGTGTGGACGGCCCGCTGGCGCAGGAAGCCGTTGAAGGTCTCCTCCCACGCCGCGTTGTGGACGCGCGCCGTCTGTGTGAGCACGCCGTCGAGGTCGAAGAGGCAGGCCAAGATAGAAGGGGGCAAACCCAGCACGGGCTATATCTAACCCCACCAACGACCGGCTAAACGATGTTCGACCGCAGCGTCCAGGTCACGGTCATCGTCGCGGTGACCGTGCCGTCCTCGGTGCCGATCTCCACAACCACCGGGATCTCCGGTCGGGCTCCCCCGGCCAGTTCCGCCGCCACCTCGCCGGGCGGGCGGCCCAGCCGTGCCGTGGCGCGTACCGGCCCCATCGCCAGCCGGTGATACGCGACGTCCGCCCGAACGGTGAGCGGCACCGCGCGGTCGAGCAGATCACCGAGGGCGGCAAGCACCACCGCGCCGGACGCGGTCTCGCCGAGGGTGAACATCGCACCGGCGTGTGGGCCGCCGACGTGGTTGTGTGTCGCCGCAGAGTCGGGCAGCC
This sequence comes from Micromonosporaceae bacterium, assembly GCA_036384155.1. GTDB lineage: Bacteria > Actinomycetota > Actinomycetes > Mycobacteriales > Micromonosporaceae > DASVMV01. The sequence continues at coordinate 244 of DASVMV010000076.1, read as the reverse complement.
GCACGACCGCCTGGAGCCCGTCGGGGCTCACCTCGAGCAATTCAAGGCCGAGGGTGCGCACGAATGGAACCGCCTGGAGCATCCCCTCGGCGAGCTGTTGCGGGTCGATCTGCATGCCGGCATGTTACTGCTCGGTAACTAGTCCGGCAATGCCCTCCGACGGGGGAGCCGGGCCGCCGGGTCCGAGCTCCGCCGGCGCGACGCGTCGGGCGACGCCCGGGCTCGGCCGGCAGGCGGCCGAGCC
>DASVMV010000075.1:0-8872 GCA_036384155.1 Micromonosporaceae bacterium | reverse complement strand
CCCCCCACCGTCGGCCAGGCTGGCTGACCGGTTTCGCCAAGCAGCGACTCTATCCGGCGTCGCCACCAGACCCGACCCACGGGCCCGCCGGGGCACCGCGCCGGGCACCGCGAGCGGCGCGGTCAGGAACCCGCCGAATCGGTGCCTTGCAGCGCGGCGACGATGGCCTCCGCCGTGCGCGGGCCCACCCCCGGGACCTCGGTGATCTCTTCGACGGTGGCCGCGGACAGCCGTTTGAGCGACCCGAAGTGCCGCAGCAGCGCCTGGCGGCGCACCTCGCCCAGGCCGGCCACCCCATCCAGCGCCGAGGCGGTCATCCGCTTGGAGCGGCGCTGCCGGTGGAAGGTTATGGCAAACCGGTGCGCCTCGTCGCGTACCCGCTGCAGCAGGTAGAGCCCTTCGGAGGCCCGGGGCAGGATGACCGGAAAGTCGTCGTCCGGCAGCCACACCTCTTCCAGCCGCTTGGCCAACCCGCACAGGGCGACATCGTCGACGCCGAGCCCGGCGAGCACGGTGGCCGCCGCCGCCACCTGCGGCTGGCCCCCGTCGACGACCACCAACTGGGGCGGATAGGCGAACTTGCGGGGTCGGCCGGTCGTCGGATCGACTCCCGGACGATCCGGGTCGACCGCGGCCTCCTCGCCGATCTCACCGGTCTCGGCGCGGGTGTCCAGATAGCGGGCGAAGCGCCGGCGCAGGGTCTCGGACAGGGCCGACACGTCGTCCGTCGCGCCCCGGATGATGAAGCGCCGGTATTCGCTCTTGCGCGGCAGGCCGTCTTCGAAGACGACCATGCTGGCGACCACGTCGGTGCCCTGGATCTGGGACACGTCGTAACACTCGATGCGCAGCGGTGCGGTCTGCATGCCCAGCGCCTCGGCGATCTCGTCGAGCGCCTTGCTGCGGGTGGTCAGGTCACCGGCCCGGCGCAGCTTGTGCCGGGCGAGCGCCTCGGCGGCATTGCGAGCCACCGTGTCGAGCAGCGACCTCTTGTCGCCACGCTGGGGCACGCGCAGGGCCACCCGGGTGCCGCGATGGTCGGACAGCCAGTCGGCGAGCGCGTCGGCGTCGGTGGGCAGGGCCGGCACCAGCAGCTCGCGGGGCACGTCACCTTCGCCATGCGCGCCGCCGTAGACCTGGCTGCAGAAATGGTGCACCAGATCGCCGGTGGTCAGGTCTTCCACCTTTTCCACGACCCACCCGCGCTGCCCGCGGATGCGCCCGCCCCGCACGTGGAAGACCTGCACGGCCGCTTCGAGCGGATCCTCCGCGAAAGCGACCACGTCGGCGTCGGTGCCGTCGCCGAACACCACCGTCTGCTTCTCCATCGCCCGCCGCAGCGCCGCGAGGTCGTCCCGCAGCCGCGCCGCCCGTTCGAACTCGAGCTGCCCGCTGGCTGCGGTCATCTCGCGGTCGAGCCGGCGCACCATGCTATCGGTCTTGCCGGCCATGAAGTCGCAGAAACCGTCAACGATCTCGCGATGCTCGGCGGCGCTGACCGAGCCGACGCAGGGCGCCGAGCACTTGCCGATGTAGCCGAGCAGGCACGGCCGGCCGATCTGGCCGGCGCGCTTGAACACGCCGGCCGAGCAGGTGCGGGCCGGGAACACCCGCAGCAGCAGATCGAGCGTTTCCCGGATGGCCCAGGCGTGCGAGTACGGCCCGAAGTAGCGCACCCCCTTGCGCTTGGCCCCGCGCATGACCTGCAGCCGCGGGAATTCTTCGTCCAGCGTGACGGCCAGGTAGGGGTAGGACTTGTCGTCGCGATAGCGGACGTTGAACCGAGGGTCGTACTGCTTGATCCACGAGTATTCGAGCTGGAGGGCCTCGACCTCGGTGTTGACGGTGACCCAGTCGACCGACGCGGCCGTGGTGACCATCTGCTGGGTGCGCTGGTGCAGGTGCCAGAGCTCGCCGAAGTAGGAGTTGAGCCGGCTGCGCAGGCTCTTGGCCTTGCCGACGTAGATCACCCGGCCGGTCTGGTCGCGGAAGCGGTAGACCCCTGGAGCGTCCGGAACGGTGCCGGGCGACGGACGGTAGGTCGAGGGGTCAGCCACACGGCAAGACTAGTCCGGACCCCTGTCATGATCGGCGGAGTCACGTCCGCGCCGGACCGCCGCGCGTGCGCCTCCGTGCCGCCGACGGTCAGCCGAGCGTGAGGTTGTCTCCCTCGACATTGACGGTGCGGGCCGGCAGCGGCCGGGTGGCCGGTCCGTTCTTCACCGACCCGTCCTCGATCGAGTACTTGCTGCCGTGGCAGGTGCAGTTGATCGTGCCGCCGTCCACGCTCGCCACCGGGCAGCCCTGGTGGGTGCAGATCGCACTGAACCCTTTGAACGTGCCCTTCTCCGGCTGCGTGACCACGACGCGCTGCGCCGCGAAAATCTTCCCGCCCCCGACCGGAATCTCGTCGCTCTTGCCGAGCGGGCCCGGACCGGCGCTACCGGCGGTCGGCCCGGCGGAACCCCCGCCCGAGCCGTCGTCGGTGCCGCCGCCGCTGTTGTTCGCGGGATCCTCGCCGCCACACGCCGCCAACGCCAGGGTCACTCCCGCCGCACCCGCGCCCAGGACCAGAGCCCGGCGGGTGGTGCCCGGGCCCGTCACCGCCTCGTCGTCACTCATGCCCAGCCTCCCTGTCGACTGCCGCCACGACCGTCGCGCGACCACGACATTAGACACGACAAAGCTGCGCCAGCGGTTCGCTCCGTCCGGTCGTCGCCACCGGGTCCGGTCGGCCGATGCGGCATCCGCGCACAGCCGTCAGGCGCCGCACTCGGTCAAGCGCCGCACCCGGTCAGGCGCCGCACCCGGTCAGGCGCCGGCCCGAACCGGCGTACGCCGGCCCGGTCGCGCCTTCGCGACGGCGCCGTTGGCCTTCGCCGCCCTCGTCGCCGCTGCGGTGGCTCCCTTCGCCTCGCCGCTGAGGCCGAGCACGGGGCGCAGGAACTGGCCGGTGTGGCTTTCCCCCGTTTCCGCGATCTCCTCCGGCGTGCCGGTCGCGACCACCGCGCCGCCGCGGTGTCCGCCCTCCGGCCCCATGTCGATCAACCAGTCCGCGGATTTGATCACATCGAGGTTGTGCTCGATCACAATGACCGTGTTGCCCTTGTCGACCAGACCCTGCAGAACCAGCAGCAGCTTGCGGATGTCTTCGAAGTGCAGGCCGGTGGTCGGTTCGTCGAGTACGTACACGGTGCGGCCGGTGGACCGCTTCTGCAGCTCGGAGGCGAGCTTGACGCGCTGGGCCTCGCCGCCGGACAGGGTCGGCGCCGGCTGACCCAGCCGGACGTACCCCAGCCCGACATCGACCAGGGTCTTGAGGTGTCGGTGGATCGCCGGGATCGCCGCGAAGAACTCGGCCGCCTCGTCGATCGGCATCTCCAGGATCTCGGCGATGGTGCGCCCCTTGTAGTGCACCTCGAGCGTCTCCCGGTTGTAGCGGGCGCCCTTGCAGACCTCGCAGGGCACGTAGACGTCCGGGAGGAAGTTCATCTCGATCTTGATCGTGCCGTCACCCGAGCAGGCCTCGCACCGGCCGCCCTTGACGTTGAACGAGAACCGGCCGGGTCCGTACCCGCGCACCTTGGCCTCGGTGGTCTCGGCGAAGAGCCGGCGGATGTGGTCGAACACCCCGGTGTAGGTCGCCGGGTTGGACCGGGGGGTGCGCCCGATCGGCGACTGGTCCACGCCGACCACCTTGTCGACCTGGTCGAGGCCGGTGACCCGGGTGTGCCGCCCGGGCACCAGCCGGGCAGCGTTGATCTGGTTGGCCAGCACGGCGTAGAGGATGTCGTTGACGAGCGTCGACTTGCCCGATCCGCTGACCCCGGTGATGGCGACGAGCTGGCCGAGCGGGAACGAGACGGTCAGGTTGCGCAGGTTGTGCTCGCGGGCACCGTGCACCACGAGTTCCCGCCCGCTGGTGCGGGGTCGCCGGCTGCCCGGGGTCGGAATCGACCGCCGCCCCGACAGGTAGGCGCCGGTCATCGACTCAGCGTTGGCCAGCAGGTCGGACAGCGCGCCGCTGTGCACGATCCGGCCGCCGTGCTCTCCCGCGCCCGGGCCGATGTCGACGATCCAGTCCGCGGTGCGGATGGTGTCTTCGTCGTGCTCGACGACGATCAGCGTGTTGCCGAGCCGCTTGAGCCGCACCAGGGTTTCGATCAGCCGGTGGTTGTCGCGCTGGTGCAGGCCGATGGACGGCTCGTCGAGCACGTAGAGCACCCCGACCAGGCCCGAGCCGATCTGGGTGGCCAGCCGGATGCGCTGCGCCTCGCCGCCGGACAGGGTGCCGGCGGGGCGGTCGAGCGACAGGTAGTCCAGCCCGACGTCGACCAGGAACCGCAGCCGGGCATTGATTTCTTTGAGCACCCGCTCGGCGATCATCCTCTGCCGGTCGGCCAGTGCCAGGGTGCCCAGCAGGTCGGCGCATTCGCCGATCGACAGGGCACAGACGTCGGCAATGCTCTTTCCGCCCAGCGTCACCGCCAGCACCTCGGGCTTGAGCCGGGTGCCACCGCACGCCGCGCACGGCACGTCGCGCATGTAGCCCTCGTACTTGTCCCGCGACCAGTCCGATTCCGTCTCCGTGTGCCGGCGTTCAATCCACTGCACGACGCCCTCGAAGCCGGTGTAGTACGACCGCTCCCGGCCGTACTTGTTGCGGTAGCGCACGTGCACCTGGTCGTCGGCGCCGTGCAGGACGGTCTTCTGCGCCCGCGACGACAGTTTCCGCCAGGGCGTGTCCAGGTCGAAGTGCTCGGCGTCGCCCAACGCCTCGAGCAGCCGGAGGAAGTAGTCCAGGGTGTGACCGCCCGACCACGGCTGGATGGCCCCCTCGCGCAGGGTGCGCTCCGGGTCGGGCACCACGAGCTCGGGGTCGACCTCTTTCTTTGTGCCGAGTCCGGTGCACTCCGGGCAGGCGCCGTACGGCGAGTTGAACGAGAAGACCCGCGGTTCGAGGTCTTCGATCGCCAGCGGGTGGTCGTTGGGGCAGGCCAGGTGCTCGGAGTAGCGGCGTTCCCGGTGCGGGTCGTCGTCGGCCAGGTCGACGAACTCCAGCAGCACCAGCCCGCCGGACAGGCGCAATGCCGATTCGACCGAGTCGGTGAGCCGCTGCTTGGCGCTGCCCTTTACGGTCAGCCGGTCGACCACGACCTCGATGGTGTGCTTCTCCTGCTTCTTGAGCTTCGGCGGCTCGGTCAGCGGATACACCACCCCGTCGACCCGCGCCCGGGCGTACCCCTTGGACTGCAGTTCGGCGAAGAGGTCGAGGTATTCGCCCTTGCGGCCGCGCACGACCGGAGCGAGGACCAGGAACCGGATGCCCTCGTCCATCGCCAGGACCCGGTCGACGATCTGCTGCGGGGTCTGCCGGGAGATCCGCTCGCCGCACACCGGACAGTGCGGCTCGCCGGCCCGCGCGAAAAGCAGCCGCAGGTAGTCGTACACCTCGGTGATCGTGCCGACGGTCGACCGCGGGTTGCGGGAGGTCGACTTCTGGTCGATCGACACCGCGGGGCTCAGCCCCTCGATGAAGTCGACGTCGGGCTTGTCCATCTGCCCGAGGAACTGCCGGGCGTACGACGACAGCGATTCCACGTAGCGCCGCTGACCCTCGGCGAAGATCGTGTCGAAGGCGAGGCTCGACTTGCCCGACCCGGACAGCCCGGTGAAGACGATCATCGCTTCTCGCGGCAGGTCGAGATTGACGTCGCGCAGGTTGTGCTCCCGCGCACCGCGGATGATCAGTCGGTCGGCCACTGTCCGCCCACTCCCAGGTGAAGACTACGAGGATCTGTCGATACAGGCATCGTCGCGGCGGTGCCGCGGCAACTCTAGTCCTGGGGTACGACACTTCCGGCCGGCTGGAGATTCCCCTGGGCCGACCCGGGTCCAGCCTGCCCCCGGACTGGCCGGGACCGCAGATCCGCACCGCCCGGTGGAGCGGCACAAATCAGGACGGTACGGCACGAAGGTGGCTTGACGCGGCGACCCCGATCGGGACTTATCCCGGACTGGGTGCCGACCACGGGGGTGCGGCCGCTGCCAGCGCGGACAGGGCGGCGGTAAAGCATTCGACCGGCGGCTGGACCAGACCGGCGCCCACCTGTCCGGTGCCCGGTACCCGGCCGGCGATGCCGGTATTGATCTGGGGGCGCAGGCCGGTGCGGACGACCGAGGCGACGTCGATGCCCGTCGGCGCGCCCCGGAATTCGAGGACCGGCAGCGCGTACGCGGGGTTTTCCGCGAGGGTGATCTCGTACATCTCGGAGGTGGTGCGCAAGGCGTCGGGCACGGTGCCGCCGACGAATCGGACGATCGCCGGTGCGCCGGCCATCGCGAAGCCGCCCAGTCCGGCGGTTTCGGTGATGGCGGAATCCCCGATGTCGGGATTGGCGTCGTCGGGCCCGTACCCGCCGAGGAACAGCCCGGACGGCACGTCGGCCGGCCCGGTGAACCAGGCGTCCCCGGTGCCGGAGACCTGAATGCCGAAGTCGGTGCCGTTGCGGGCCATCGTGGTGACCACCGAGGCGCCGGGTATGCCGGCCGCGGCCGAGGTCTGCAGCTTCGCGGCCGGCATGACGAGGTTCAGGAAGAAGTGGTCGTTGCCGCCGATGAACCGGGCGACCGCGGCGACGTCGGTGGACGGCAGGCCGGCGTCGACGAGGTGCGGCAGCAGGTCGCGGAGCAGCATGAGCGTGCCGGCGCGATTGCGGTTGTGGCCTTCGTCGCCCATCTGGACCATCTGCCCGATGAGGGCCTTGACGTCGATCGGCCCGCTGCGGCGCACCGCGGCCTGCAGCGCGGGCCCGAGCACAGCCGACATCCAGCGAAGGCGGTCGATCACCTCGGGTCCGTAGGCGCCATAGCGGAGCACCTTGCCCAGACCCTCGTTGAGGCTGCACCAGCTCGTGCGGTCGTGAACCTCGTCGCGGAGCACAAACACCCACATCGACGGCGAGACGACACCGGCCATCGGCCCGACTCCGCCACGGGCATGACAGGGCTCGATCCGGACGCTCCCCTCGGCAAGGCGGGATGACGCCTCCTCCGGCGATCCGGCAAGGCCCTCGAAGAGCATCGCGCCGATCAATGCGCCGCGCATCGGCCCGGACGCGCGCTCCCAGGCGATCGGCGGCCCGGCGTGGCAGAACTCCCCGGATCCCAGCCCGACGACCTCGGTAGCGGGGAGTACGTCGACCAGCGTCGCGCCCGCCGCGAGCATCCGCGCGGCGGCCGCTGCGTTCGCGGCGGCCCGGCGCGGGTCGCCGAGGACCCGGGCAAGTGACTGCTCGGTACCCGGCAGCGGCGGCCGCCACTCGACCGGCAGGTGGGCGACGGCCTGCGCGGCGAGAGTCTGCTCGAACAGACCCACGCCCGCCGTGACGATCCGCGGTTCGGCGGCAAGGTCAACCACGGTGGGCCTCCGAATCGACGAGCCGGACGGCGTGCCGGGCCGCCTCGGCGTTGGACCCGAACACGGAGGCACCGGCGTCGCACAGCAGCGCCGCCTGCCGCTCGAGGCCCTGCGGATCGCCGGCCGTGCCGATCAGCGAAACGACGACGGGTACGTCCGCCGCGGCGATCGCCGGCGCCAGCTCCGCGGCCGGGGCCGGGTGTGCGCCGTGCCCGAGTACGACGTCCAGCAGCACCACACCGCACGTTGGATCGGCCACCTCGGCGGCGAGCCGCTCAAGGCGTTGACTCCCGTCGATCATCGGGTGTGGCCGACCCTGAGTCAGCGCGTCGTCACCAAAGTCGATCATCGTGTGTCCGTCGGCGGTCCGGTCCTCCGGCAGTGCCCATTCCGGCCGGAGTGGAATGTTCGACCGGACCGGTCCGACGGCGGCGCTGACGATCACCATCGCTTCGTCGCACAGCGTGCCGCCGGAGAACAGCCCGCGGATCGCCGACCCGGTCCTGGCCCGTTGCGCCGGCGGGAACCAGCGCGGCCAGCGCGCCGGGACCGGCACGCCGACCCGGCGCAGGACGTCGGCGGCGACCTCGGTCAGGTCCGGCTGACCCTCGCCGAGCAGGGCGAACACCACCGGGGTTGCCAGGCGCGCGGCGTGCTCCCGGACCCGGGCGGCCACCTCAGCTGCCGGGGGCTTGGAAATCACCACGATCAGCTCGGTCGCGTCGTCGGCGTCGAGCGCCTCGAGTGCGGCGAGCGTGGTCCGGCCGGCCACCGCCGCCGACAGGTCGCGACCGCCGACGCCGAGAACGTGCGACACCCCCACCCCGGCCGCGTCGAGCAGGCTCATCACCTGTTGGGCGCCGGTGCCGGACGCGGCGACCAGCCCCACCGGGCCGGGGCGTACGACGTTCGCGAAGCCGAGGCCGACGCCGCCGATCACCGCGGTGCCGCAGTCCGGGCCCATCGCGAGCAGTCCGCGCCGCGCGGCCGCCTCCTTGAGCCGGATCTCCTCGGCGACCGACACGTTGTCGGAGAACACCATCACCGACGTGCCGGCGTCCAGCGCGTCCATCGCATCGGCAAACGCGTACTGGCCAGGGGTGGAGACGAGCGTCAGGTTCGCCCCGAGCCGCCGTACCGCGGAGCCGACCGTGCGCGGCGCGACCTCGGACGCTCCGCCGGCGGGTACGGCAGCGGCGGTCATCTCGGCGTCGAGCCGGGCGAGGGCGGCCCGTACCCCCTCGTCGTCGACGGCCGCAACGGCAACGAGCATGTCGTTGGGAGTGGCGTCCGGCGGCAGCCGGAATCCCATGTTGTCGGCGAGGTCGAGGTTGAGCGGGGTCGCCATCGCGACCAGCGCGGCCGACACCCCGGGGGTATCGGTGACGGCCCGGCTGATCTGCATGAGGCGCACCGAGTCGCGGTAGCTGCCCCGCCGCAGCTCGACATGGC
>DASVMV010000074.1:0-4544 GCA_036384155.1 Micromonosporaceae bacterium | reverse complement strand
GACGGGTTGGTGAGCGGCCGGTTGGCCGGCGGCTGGGGCGCACGGCCGGTGGCGCGGGGAGCGCCGGCCGGGGGGTGCGGTGGTCCGCCCGCGGGCGAGCCCGGGTACGCCGGCTGCCCGTGTGCCGGGGTGGCGAAGGTGGCGGCGGCCTGCCGGGCCACGGCGGCGAGAGCGGCGGCGTTGGGCCAACGCGCGGCGGGATCCTTGGCCATCGACCGCTCGACGATCGCGCGCGCTACGGGCGGGATGTCCGCCGGAAGCGGCCGGGGCGTTTCCCGGACATGCCTCATCGCGATCTCCAGCGCGCTGTCGCCGTCGAACGGACGCCGGCCGGACAGGCACTGGTAGGCCACGACGCCCAGGGCGTACACGTCGGAGGCGGCGGTGACGACGCCGCCGGTCGCCTGCTCCGGCGAGATGTACGACGCCGTGCCGAGTACCGCGCCGGCGGCGGTGAGCTGACCCACGATCGCCGAGCGGGCGATGCCGAAGTCGGTGAGCACCAGCGTGCCGTTGGGACGCACGAGCAGGTTGCCGGGCTTGACGTCGCGGTGGACGATGCCTTTCTGGTGGGCGGCGTGCAGCGCGTCCGCGGCCTGGGCCACCAGCGCCATCGTGCGCGCCGGGGTGAGTCGGCCGACCCGGCTCAGCGTGCGGGACAACGCGTCGCCCTCGACGTACTCCATCACCAGGAAGGCCACCTGCTGGTCGCTGCCGTAGTCGTAGATGTCGACGACGCCCGGATGATTGATCGTGGCCATGGTGCGGGCCTCGCCACGGAAGCGCTCGGCGAAGCCCGGCTCGTCGAGCAGGGCCGGCAGCAGGATTTTCACGGCGACGGTCCGGCCGAGCACCTCGTCGGTGCCGCGCCAGACATCGCCCATCCCTCCGCTGGCGATCCGCTCGTCGAGCCGGTACCGCCCGCCGAGCGTCACGCCCGCCGCGATCATCAGCTGCCTCCGCGGTCCTGGATGACCGCACGCATGATCTGGCCGGTGATGCGAGCGGCCTCGGCGCTGCCGCCCTTGCCCGCGTTCTCCAGCAGCACGGCCACCGCCGAGATGGGCTGGCCGTCCTTCATCACGTAGCCGATGAACCAGCCGTGGTCCTCCACGCCCGGCGCGACCTGCGCGGTGCCGGTCTTGCCACCCACCGTGTAGCCGTCGATCTGCGCCTTCCGGCCGGTGCCGTTCTCGACGACGCTGACCATCATCGTCTGCAGGTCGGCGGCGACCTGCGGGCTGACGGCCTGGCGCAGTTGGCGCGGGTCGGCGGTGTAGTAGGTCGTGGTCCGGTCCGGACCCAGCAGCTTGTTGACCAGGTACGGCCGCATCTGCCGCCCACCGTTAGCCACCGCCGCGGCGATCAGCGCGCCCTGCAGCGGGGTCATCCGCACGTCCTTCTGCCCGATGGCCGACTGGGCCAGCGCGGCCTGGTCGACGCTGCCATCCGGGTTCTCGATGTCGCCGGTGCGGCTCGCGGCCACCGGAATACCGTCGCCGTCGGGCCGGCCGCAGGTCAGGTCCTCCTGCTCGAACCCGAACTGGCGCGCGGTGCTCTTGATCGTCTCGGCCCCCAGCTTGACGCCGAGTTGGGCGAAGCCGGTGTTGCACGACTCGGTCAGCGCCTCGATCAGGGTGACCGACGACTGCGGACAGATCGAGTCTGCCGCGTTCCGGATGTCGCTGCCCGACGTCGGGGCCCGGTAGACCGGGCCGGCGGGAATCCGGGTCTCCTTGGTGTAGCCGTTCTGCAGCGCCGCCGCGGCGTCGATCACCTTGAACGTCGACCCGGGCGGCAGCACCTCGCCGAGCGCCCGGTTCTTCAGCGGGCCGCTCTCGTCCGCCTTGAGTCTGTTGTAGGTCGCCTGCGCCTCTTTACTGTCGTGGCTGGCCAGCGGATTGGGATCGAAGCTCGGCATCGAAACGAGCGCCTGCACCGCTCCGGTACGCGGGTCGATCGCCACGGCCGCGCCCTTGGTCGAGCCCACCCGGTTGTTGGCCAGTTCCTGGAACGCCGTCTCCTGCGCCCGACGGGAGAGACTCAGCAGCACGTTGGCCCCGCCGGTCTGCTTGCCGGTGAACAGGTCACGGACCCGGTCGCCGACTTGTTGGTCGCTCGTGCCGGCGAGGAACTCGTTCTCGCTGCGCTCGATGCCGGTGGCCACCATGTTGACCGGCTCGTAGCCCAGGACGTGGGCGTAGGCCTCGCCCTTCGGGTACGTCCGCAGGTATTTCAGCTCTCCGCTGGTTTCCCTGCTCGTGGCCAGGGCAGTGCCGCCAGCCTCGATGTTGCCGCGCTTGCGGTCGTATTTGGCCACCTGGACCCGGCCGTTGTACGGGCTCGTGCGGTATTCGTCGGCCTTGTAGGCCTGCACCCAGTTGAGATTGGCGAAGAGCAGCCCGAAGAGGACCAGGACCACGACGCCGACGCGGCGCAGGGGTGCGTTCATGGCCGGATCACCTCGGTCGGTGCGCCGTGCAACTGGGCCGGTCGCGTCCCGGCCGGCTGCGCCGACGCGGAGCCGGTAACCGGTCGGCGGGCCGCATCGGAGATGCGCAGCAGCAGGGCCACCAACAGCCAGTTCGCCATGAGGGACGAGCCGCCGGCGGACAGGAACGGCGTGGTCTGGCCGGTCAGCGGGATGAGCTTGCTGATGCCGCCGATGATCACGAAGACCTGGAGAGCGAGCGTGAAGGCCAGACCGCCGGCGAGCAGCTTGCCGAAGGAGTCGCGTACGGCCAGCCCGGCGCGCAGCCCGCGCTCCACGATGAGCAGGTAGATCACCAGCAGCGCGGACAGGCCGAAGAGCCCGATCTCCTCGCCCATGCCGGCGAAGATGAAGTCGTCGTGCACCTGAGGCACCTTGAACGGCTGGCCGCCGCCCGGCCCGGCGCCGAACAGACCGCCGGTGCCCAGCCCCAGCAGACCCTGCACGAGTTGGTAGCCCTTGTCGTACGGGTCGGCGAACGGGTCGAGCCAGATGTCGACCCGCAGGGCGAAGTTCGCGAACGGGCCGCCGAGGGTGCTGCCCAGGGTGTACGCCAGGAACGCGCCGCCGAAGAACAGCAGCAGACCGATGATCAGCCAGCTGGCCCGTTCGGTGGCGACGTAGAGCGTCACGACGAACATGCCGAAGTAGAGCAGCGACGTGCCGAGATCCTTTTCGAAGACGAGGACCAGGAGGCTGACCAGCCACACCACGACCACCGGGCCCAGGTCGCGGCCGCGCGGGAAGTCGACGCCGAGGATCCGTCGGCTGGCCAGCGACAGCACCTCGCGCTTGCGGACGAGGTAGTAGGCGAAGAAGGCGAGCAGCGCCAGCTTGGCGAACTCGCCCGGCTGGATCGAGAACCCGCCAATCCGCACCCACAGCTTCGCCCCGTTGATCTCGGAGTACGCGGGTGGCAGCACGGCCGGGATCATGACCAGCACGATGCCGGCCAGGCCGAGGGTGTAGGCGTACCGGGAGATGGAGCGGTGGTCGCGGATGACGACGAGCAGCGCGGCCGCCAGGATCACCGCCGCGAGCGTCCAGGCGAGCTGGCGCCCGCCGGTGCCCGCGAAGATCGGGAAGTCGGCCCGTTCGGCCGCCGGCACGTCGGCCAGGTCCACCCGTCGGAGGAAGCCCACACCGATCCCGTTGAGCAGGGCGACCGCCGGCACCAGCGCGGGATCGGCGTACGGGGCCAGGAAGCGGATCACCAGGTGGAGGCTCACGAACACGGCGCTGAGACAGGCCGCCGGAAACCAGAAGTCGGGGGTGACGGTGCCCAGCACGTTCGCCTCGACAATCGCGCCGTACGCCGCGACGAGGGCCATCGCGAACAGCAGCAGCGCGAGTTCGGCCCGGCGACGCGACCGGGACGGCCGGATCCGCGGCATCTCACCCGTCACGGCGGGGCTGGCGGCTGGTCCGGCGGTCACGATCGATTCCTCGGGTGTGGTGCGCCGACGCTCATTCGACGGTCCGGCAACCCGCCGGGTCGTTCACCTGCGGGAGGTCGGAGGTAGCCGGAGCGTCGGGGGCATTCGTCGGGGTGCTGGTGGCGCGTCCCGGTGCGGCGGTACCGCCCCGGGGGATGGTCGTCGTCCCGCCAGAAGCGGCGGCCGTCGGCGCGCCGGTGCGCGGGCCGACAGCCGGCGTCGGTGAGGCGGCGCTGGTCGGCGTCGGCGTCGGCGTCGGCGGGCAGGTCGGCTTGAGGTTGGGGTTGCTGGGGCTGTCGGTGGTCAACTCCGCGAGCCGCTGCTGTGCGTCGGTCTCGCTCCTGGCCTGAATGCCCTGTTTGACCTGCTCCTGGGCCGCAGCCGTCAGATCGTCGAGCTTGGTCGCGCTGGTCGAGTGCACGCCGGACAGGCTCAGGCCGGCAACCTCACCCTGCACGCCACGGAAGACCGCCAGCTGCCCCTCTTCGGTCGCACCGACGTAGTACTGGCGCTGGGTGTAACTCCAGCCCGTCCAGAGTCCCGCGCCGAGGATGGCCAGCAGGCCGATCAACAGTGCGGCGGTGCGCACCGGTCGCCGGCGGGGACGGTCGTCGTCC
>DASVMV010000073.1:0-7659 GCA_036384155.1 Micromonosporaceae bacterium | reverse complement strand
CTCCGGCTCCGCGCCGAGGCGGCGCCGTCCGCCGTCCGGTGGCAGTTCGGCGGCCCGCCCCTCGCCCAGGCGATCTCCGGTAACCGCGGTCGGCTCGCTGCCCTCGTCCATGGGCGAATCCTCCGACACCCCCCACGGGGCTCCCCGGTCGAATCCGCCCGTCGAGCCCCATGGCTCCGGCGACTGCGGTCCGCCCTCGCCCTCGGCCTTACCCATCGGTCTCACCTCGTCGGTCGGGGTCGGTCTGGTACGCCGCGTTCCCGCATCGCGGGCGACCATGCCGCGCAGAGTGCCGCCTTCGCGCCGGTACGGTTGCCCGCGCCGCGGGCGGTCGCGAATTGGCAGACCCGGAGTCCGGGGCGCTGGGTACAGTGGGCGGCGATCATCGGCGAGGGGAGCAGGCCGGCAGGAGGAGCCCGTGGTCCGGAGGAACAATCCGGTACGCATCGACCCGGACGTCGACCTTCGGGTGCCCGCCGACCGGTCCGAGCTGAGCCCGTACCCGGCGCCCGTGCTCCTCGCCGTTTCCGCCGGCGGAGCGCTCGGCGCCGCGTGCCGCTGGTCGCTCGACGTCGCCTTGCCGCACCCGCCCGGCGGCTTCCCGTGGGCGACATTCGCCGTCAACGTTGCCGGATCTCTGCTGATCGGCGTCGTGATGGCGGTCGTGACCGGGATATGGAGCGGGAGGCGGCTGGTGCGGCCGTTTCTCGCCGTCGGCCTCCTCGGTGGATTCACCACGTTCTCGACGTACGTGGTCGACGTCCGGCAGATGATCGCCCGGGGATCGCCGGGCGCGGCGCTGCTCTACCTGGTCGGTACGCCGCTGGCGGCCGTGCTGGCGGTCTTGGTCGGTACGGCGGTCAGTTCGCACATCCTGCCGGGTGCCGGCGGCAGGAGGCGCGGGGCCGACCAAGAAGCGTCGAGGCTGAGGTGACCGCGCTGCTCGTCGCGATCGGAGCCGCCGTCGGCGCGCCGCTGCGGTATCTCACCGATCGGGCCATCCAGGCGCGGGTGGGCAACGGGTTTCCGATGGGCACCCTGACCGTCAACATCTCGGGTTCGCTGTTGCTGGGTCTGATCGTCGGGCTGCCGGCCGGCCCGGGCTGGACCGCGCTGCTGGGAACCGGTTTCTGCGGAGGGCTCACCACCTATTCCACCTTCAGCTATGAAGTCCTGTGCCTGGTGCAGGACGGAGAGGGCCGCCGCGCCGCGGTGTATCTGCTGTCCAGCGTGGGGTCCGGGCTCGCCGCTTGCTTGGCCGGCTACGCTGTAGCCGCCGTTTTCGTGCAGTGAATTCAGCGCCGGCTGTCTCGGATCTGTTACATCGACACGCCGCGGAATCGGCTCTCGAACGTTTCTGGTCGTTTGCGGCGCGTCATTTGTTGCCGTTGTAGCGAATACCGCCTAATCTGTTGCGGCTGCCTTCTTCCAGCTGGCAATAACCGAGGTACCGGGGACGCGCGAATTGTTTTCGCTGGTTCCTGTGCCGCATGTCGCCGGGCGGATATGGCAATGGACGGCGGCCGACGCCTGAGTGCTACCCGAGGCAAGGCGCGACGGCCGCCCGGTGACGAGTCGCTAGCGGTGGTCCTGATGACAAGTCCCATGAAGTTGGACATAAGGGTCGTACGAGCCGGTGGTGGAACCCACCTGGCGCGCACGGTCGACGAGATGGACCTGTCCTGGCTGTCGGACCTGGTGGCCGAGCTGCGCTTGGAGCAGGCGGCGGCGGTCACGCTCACCGATCCGGACGGCGCTGCCGAGCTCGTGGTTCGGATCGACCAGGACGGATATCGGGTGGAGCGCACGGTCAGCGGGGCCGGTTCGCGGCTGGCGCAGACCGACCCTTTCGGGCCGTCCCACGCCGAGATCGGCCGGGCTGACGAACACTATGTCGACCTGGAGGCGGCCCGTCAGGCGCTCCGGAGCGTCCTGCTCCGGGAGGACCTGGCGCCCGGCCTGCGTTGGACCGAGCCCGGGTGATGACGCCGGCGGCGCCGGCGCCCCCGGCGCTTCTATGCGCGCGCAACCGCCAGCCCCCGGTCGATCGAAGCCCGGCAAGGATGATGGCGGGCCGGAGCGAGTGGCTCACGGTGTCACCCGGGAACCACCCGGTAATGCGTCGTGAGGCGTCGGTCGTCGTCGAGGACGTGGAACGCGATCGCCGGTGGCGCCTCGTAGTCCAGTACGTCACCGGGCTCCCACGGCAGGCGCAGGGTGGAGGCGACCCCGGGCGCGACGAGCAGCGGACGGCCGGCGAAGGTGGTCGCCGCGGCCGTGTGCGCATGCCCGCAGAGGACGGCGACGGTGCCGGGGTGTCCGGCGACGAGGTCGGCGAGACGCTGTTCGGCGCGCTGGCGGATCTCGTCGATGAACGGGCTGTGCAGGATCACCGGCGGGTGGTGGAAGCAGACGAACACCGGCCGTCCGGCCGCCGCCGCCAACTCGTCGGTCAGCCAGCCAAGCGTCTCCTCGGCCAGCAGGCCGTCGTCGCGGCCGGGAATCGTCGAGTCGCACATGGCAAAGATGGCTCCGCCGATCTCGTGCGACCGGTTGATCGGCGCGTCACTCGGGCGCTGTCCGAGCAGAACCTGGCGGTAGGCGGGCCGGCGATCGTGGTTGCCGGGGCAGGTCAGTACCGGAACCCGCGACGACGCCAACAACTTCGCCGCCGTCTCGTACTCGTCCTCGCGGCCGTGGTCGGCGATATCGCCGGTGACCAGCACCGCGTCGACTGGGCGCGGTAGCCGGTCGAGATAGGCCATCACCCGGGACGCGCGCTCGGTGTTGCGGGTGGTGCCATCGATGTGCAAATCGCTGACCTGCGCGACCACGGCCATCCGTTTCCCCTCCCAGCTCGTGTCGCTTACCGGGCAGATGCTGCACCCGGTCCGGCCCCGGCGGGAGCACCAATTCAGCGCCGGTGGCCCGGTTTACGGCAGCAGCAGGTTGAGGTCGCCGAACTCGTGCCACAGAAGACCGGCGGCCAGGGCCTCGGCGTAGCAGGCCGCCAGCAGCGGTCGCCCGGCTACCGCGGCGAGCATGTCCAGATGCGAGGCCCGCGGCTCGTGCAGCCCGGTGAGCAGGCCGTCGACCACCCGTACCCCCCGCTCTTCGGTGACCACGAGGTCGGTGGACCCGTGGGCGGCGCGTACGACCCCGTCCGGTCCGGCGGCGCTCTCCAACGCCCGCACGACAGTGGTGCCCACGGCGACCACCCGACCGCCGCCGGCCCGGGCCTGGGTGACGATCCGCGCGGTCGCGGCGGAGACGGCGAACCGTTCCGGGTACGGCCGCTCGTGCGCCTCAGGGGAGGCCACTCCGGTGTGCAGCAGAACCGGTACGACGAGCACGCCGGCCGTCACCAGGTCGGTGACCAGGCGCTCGGTGAACGGGCGGCCGGCGCTCGGCATCTCCGCGCTCCCCGGATGCCGGGCGAACACGGTCTGGTAAAAGGACAGCGGCCATGGCCGGGTCACGTAGCCGTACCGGATCGGGGCGCCGTGCCGGTGCAGATAGGCGAGCACGTCCAGGCGACCGGTGGTGACCCGGGCGGCCCAGAGCCGGCCGTCCGAGTACGGCTCCTCCAGCAGCACCGTCGCGCCGCCCGGTAGGTCGTACCGCTGGCCCGCCGACCCGTTGCGGTACGGCGCCGTCGCCTTGCCGTCCGTCCGGCGCAACTCCACCAGCCACCGGTCGGCCGCGAGTTCGGTCGAGAAATGCACCGTGAGGTCCTGACCCACGACGGCCACCGCCGCGGGAACGGTGGCCGAGGTGTTCACCACCAGCACGTCGCCCGGGCGCAGCAGCGCCGGCAGGTCGGTGAAGGAGTGCCGACTCACCTCGCCGGTGGTGCCGCGCCCGACCAGGAGTCGTACGCCGTCCCGGGCCAGCCCCCGGCCCTCGGGCGGTTCGTGCGCCTCGAGCGCCGCAGGCAGCGCGAAGTCGACCACGGTCACAACTCGCTCCAGATCAGCAGGCGGGCACCGGCCGGTCCGGCCAGTTCGAAGCCCCGGTGCCCGCGCGGATAGGCCGTCGGCATACCGGGCGCGCGCGACCGGATGTGGGCGGTGTCCACGGCCGTCCGGTCGGACAGTTCGAAGGCGAGCAGCGCTGCACCGTCCCCGGACCCGGCTGCCGCCGGGCCGCCGAGGTCGGTGCCGGTCACCAGCTCGACGTACGCCGCGTCCGCCGCCCGCAGCACCACGCCCCGCTCGGTCCGGCGTTCCCAGCCGTCGACCGGCGCCAGCCCCAGGTTCTCCGCGTAGAAGCGGGTGGCAGCGGCCAGGTCGGCAACCTGGTACGGCAACCACAGCGCCCGCGGGGTCATGCCGGCTGCTCGGTCGCCAGGTCGGCGAGCCGGATCCGGCCGGACGGCGGCCGCTCGGCCAGCAGCCGCAGGAACGCCGGCACCACCGACTCGGGCAGCGGGCGATCGCTGATGTCCTCGCCTGGAAACGCATCCTGGTGCATCCGCGTGCGCAGATCGCCGGGGTCGACCGCCCACACCCGTGCCGCCGGTTCCTCCACCGCCAGCACCCGGCTGAGCTGGTCGAGGGCGGCCTTGGCCGAGCCGTACCCGCCCCAGCCCGGATACGGCTCGACCGCCGCGTCAGAGGTGATGTTCACCAGCGCGCCCCCGGACGCGCGCAGCGCCGGCAGCGCAAGCTGGGCCAGCGCCAGCGGCGCCAGGACGTTCACCTCGTACACGTCTCGCAGGGCGGCCAGCGGGTAGCCGATCAGCAGAGGTTGCGGGCTGGGCCCGAGCACACCAGCGTTGTTGACCACGAGGTGCGGTCCGCCCCGCTCGGCGGCGGCGGCCACCAGCGCCTCCCGGTGGCCCGGATCGGTGATGTCGCCGGGTAGGGCGACCACCTCGCCCGGCATGTCCCAGCGCGCCTCGGCGAGCGCATCGGCGTCGCGGCCGTCGATGACCAGGTGCCAGCCGTGTTTGGCCAGGCCGGCGGCGAGGGCGCGGCCGAGGCCGCGCGAGGCGCCGGTGACGATCGCGACAGGGGCTCGGTTTCGGTCGTTGTCCATGGCCCCGACGCTAGATCCGCGGCCGCGGAGTGCCATCGGGCCGCGGCTGGACTGGAGGTACGCCATTCGACCTAGGTCCGCCGCCGGATCCGATCCGGTCACCTCCTGGGTACGGTTGGCGCGTGGGGACCGATCGGGAGGAGTTGCGCGAGCTGAGTGCGGCCGTGCTGGCGGTGGCCTCCCGGCGGTCGGTGCGCGAGGTGCTCCAGACGATCGTGTCGGCCGCCGGGCGGCTGCTCGACGCCCGATACGCCGCCCTCGGGATTCCGGACGAAGAGGGTGGGTTCGCCGAGTTCCTCGCCGATGGCATCAGCGATGAGCAGTGGGCCGCGATCGGCCCGGTCCCACGACAGCACGGCCTGCTCGGCGTGATGCTGCACGATCCGCACCCGATCCGGCTGGCCGACATCCGTGCCCACCCCGACTTCGGCTGGTGGCCGGCCGCGCATCCGGAACTGACCGACTTCCTCGGCATCCCGATCACCCACGGTGACGAGATCCTCGGCGAGTTGTTCCTGGCCAACAAGCGCACGCCGGGCGGGTTCAGCGCCGACGACGAGGAACTGTTGGGGGTCCTGGCCGCCCACGCGGCGATCGCCGTGGTCAACGCCCGGCTGTACGAGCGCAGCCGGGAACTGTCGATCGTGGCGGAGCGGTACCGGATCGCGCGCGAGCTGCACGACTCGGTCACCCAGAAGCTGTTCAGCCTCCGGTTGACCGCCGAAGCCGCCGCCGCCCTGGTGGACCGCGACACCGACCGCGCGGCCGAACAGCTCACTGTCGTACGGCAGCTCGCGGCCGAGGCGACGGCCGAACTGCGGTCGATCGTGGTCGGGTTGCGGCCGCCAGATCTGGCCGGCGACGGGCTGCACGTCGCGCTGCGCAAGCAGGCCGAACTGCTGGACCGGGCGCACGGTCCACAGGTGCGGTTCCGGGGGTGCCCGGTACCGCGGCTGTCCGGCGCGCGGGAGGACGCGGTCTACCGGATCGCCCAGGAGGCGGTGCACAACGCACTGCGCCACGGCCAGCCGGGCAAGGTCGACATCGAGCTGTCCACTGCGGACGGCGTCCTCGTCCTCACCGTTTCCGACGACGGCCGCGGCTTCGAGACCGGCCCCGTTGCGGCGCGGTCGCGGCGCCGGCTGGGCATCGCATCCATGCACGATCGCGCCCGATCGGCCGGGGCCCACCTCACCGTCCGTTCCCGGCCCGAGAAGGGGACGGTCGTACGGGTGGAGGTGCCGCTCGGGTGAGCGAGCGAAGCCGGGTGGCGGCATGAGTGGGCCCATCCGCGTTCTCGTCGTCGACGACCATCCGGTGGTCCGGCAGGGGCTGCGCGCCTTCCTGGACCTGCAGGACGACATCACCGTGGTGGGCGAGGCGGCGGACGGCGACAGCTGCGTGACCGCGGCCGAGGAGTTACGCCCGGACCTCGTGCTGCTCGACCTGCGGATGCCGGAGGCGGACGGGGTCGCCGCCCTGCGCGGGCTCCGCCAGCGAGGCAACCCGGCGCGGGTGCTCGTCATCACCAGCTACACCGACCCGTCCGCGGTGCTCCCGGCCGTTCGTGCCGGCGCGGCCGGCTACGTGTACAAGGACGTCGACCCGCCGGCGCTCGCGGCGGCCATCCGAGCCGTGCACGCCGGGCACGTGCTTCTGCACCCTGACGTCGCCGGGCTGCTCGCCGCGGGCGAGGCCAGTCCGCCGGCCCTGTCCCGACTGACCGCCCGCGAACGTGAGGTGCTGGCCGAACTGGCCCGGGGCCGCTCCAATCGGGAGATCGCCCGGGCTCTGGGCATGTCGGAGAAGACGGTGAAGACGCACGTCAGCGCCGTGCTGACCAAGCTGGGGGTGCAGGACCGCACGCAGGCCGCGCTGCTGGCCGTGCGGTCCGGCGGCCCGCTCGACGCCGCGCCGCCGGCATAGCGAGCGGCTGCCGGGGTACCGGCGAGGCATGCGGATCGCGATCACCGGCGCCAGCGGCAACGCCGGCACCGCCCTGCTGCACCGGCTGCGCCGCGAGCCCGACGTGCAGGTGCGCGGCTTCGCCCGCCGCCCGCCTTTGCCGGGAGCCGGTGACCCGTACGACGGGGTCGACTGGCACGCCCTCGACCTGGGCGATGACGCCACGCCGGAACGGCTGGGCACCTGGCTGCGCGGCGTCGACGTGGTCGTCCACCTGGCCTGGCAGATCCAGCCCAGTCATCACCGCGACCGGCTGCGCCGGACCAACGTGACCGGAACGCGGCATCTGCTGGCGGGCATGCGATCGGCCGGGGTGACCAAGCTGGTGTACGCCTCCTCGGTTGGCGCGTACGCGCCCGGGCCCAAGGACCGGCTCGTCGACGAGAGCTGGCCGACGACCGGCGTCGAGCGCTGCGGGTATAGCGTCGACAAGGCGGCGGTCGAGGCGCTGCTGGACGAGGCGGAACGAGCCGACACCGGGTTGCGGATCACCCGGCTCCGCAAAGCCCTGGTGTTTCAGCACGACGCCGGTGCCGAGATCACCCGTTACTTTCTCGGGCCGCTCGTACCGGTGTCGCTCCTGCGCGCGGGCCGGCTGCCTCTCGTACCGGCCAACCGCCGGCTGCGGGCCCAGGTGGTGCATGCCGACGACGT
>DASVMV010000072.1:0-2045 GCA_036384155.1 Micromonosporaceae bacterium | reverse complement strand
CGTCGTGCGCGTCCGGGTCGGTGGAGAAGCTCACGATGGTGGTGGTTCGGCCGTGGAAGTTGCCGTCCGCCACGATGATCTTGGCCTGGTTGGCGGGCACGCCCTTGATCCGGTAGCCCCACTTGCGGGACACCTTGATCGAGGTCTCCACGGCCTCGGCCCCGGTGTTCATCGGCAGCACGAGGTCCTTGCCGCACAGCTCGGCCAGTTCCCGGCAGAAGTCGGCGAACTGGTCGTGAACGAACGCGCGGCTGGTGAGGGTGAGCCGGTCGAGCTGGGCGTGTGCCGCGGCGATCAGCGCCGGGTGGCGGTGGCCGAAGTTGAGCGCCGAATATCCGGCCAGGCAGTCGAGGTAGCGCCTACCGTCGATGTCGGTCATCCAGGCGCCCTCGGCCGAGGAGAGCACCACGGGCAGCGGGTGGTAGTTGTGGGCGGTCCACCGCTCCGCGTCGCGGACGGCTGATGGCGTACGCAGCATGTCGTCCAGGATCACTTGTTTGCCTCTCGCTCGCGCACGACCAGCGTGCAGCACTTCGGGCCGCCTCCGGCCTTGCGCAGTTCGGACAGGTCAACGCCGACGGTCTCGTACCCGCGGTCCCGCAACGCGGCGGCCAGGCCGGTCGCCTGCGCGGGCAGTACGACATTGCGCCCGTCGCTGACGGCGTTGAGGCCCAGTACTGCCGCATCGGCCGGCGAGGCGAGGAGCGCGTCGGGGAAGAGTCGACGCAGCACCGCCTGGCTGCCGGCGGAGAACGCCTCGGGCAGGTAGGCGACGGTGCGGTCGTCGAGCACGCACAGTGCGGTGTCGAGGTGGTAGAAGCGCGGGTCGACCAGCTGGAGGGTAACGACCGGGCGGCCGAAGACCTCCTGTACGTGCGCGTGCGCGGCGTGCGCCGTGCGGAAGCCGGTGCCGGCCAGCAGGAACTCGCCGGCCAGGAGGATGTCGCCCTCGCCCTCGTTGACGTGCTTCGGCTCGTGCACCTCGAATCCGGCCCGCTCGAACCAGGACCGGTAGGCCGGAGCCTCGTCGGCGCGCTGCGGGTCGCGGAACTGCACGGCGAGGACCCGTCCGTCGACGGCCATGGCGCCGTTCGCGGCGAAGACCATGTCGGGCAGGCCGGGCAGCGGGTCGATCTCGTCAACGGTGTGACCGAGGTCGAGGTAGATCTGGCGCAGCGTCTCCCACTGGTCGATCGCCCGGCTGGCGTCCACCGGTGCGGTCGGGTCCATCCACGGGTTGATGGCGTACTCGACCGCGAAATAGGTGGGCCGGCACATCAGGAATCGCCGGTGGGTGGCATCCATCGTCATTGCTCCTGCTTCCGGGGTGAGGCGGCCAAGGCCCCTGGGCCCTGGTGCCGGGGAGGCACCTGTGCGGTTGGAGCAACGCTATGCGTCCGTCGCGGACGCATCCACCGGTGAGAGTTGCGTACGGCGACAGATCGTTGCGTCTGCCGGCGGTCCTGCGGCGATTCGTTGCGGCAGCCACGGTCAGCCGCTAAACAGGCGGCGGGGGGCGGCGCATCGCCGCCCCCCGCAAGCCACCGCGGGGTGCATCACCCAGCGGAGGGTCACGGGCGACTCAGCCGCCCGCGGCCGGAATCATCTCCGCTAGAACCGGTCGACAAACTGTGCGTCGAGCCACTCCCGGAAGCGCTGCACCGTGTCACCGTCGGTCGAGGGCCAGTCGGTCTGGCCGGTCACCGCGAGGATCCCCAGCGCGATCGCGCCCAGGCCGAGGACCAGGCCGAACAGGGCGTCGGACTTGCCCGCGATGTGCCGGCGGCCGGTCGCCGACATGCCGCCGACGGCCAGCAGCAGGGCTAGGCCGCCCAGCGCGTTGCCGTACCCGGCGAGCGCGCCGCTGAGTACGAAGAGGGCAGCCGCCACACCGGCGATCAGGCTGAGGGTCGCCAGCAGGCTGGCCCGCGGACGTGGCCCGGCGACGACGGTGACGTCCTCGCCCGGCGCATGGCGTGGGCCGGCGTCCCGGTCGACTGCGGCCGTACCGGCGGCCGGCTGCGCGACGGTCGGCGCGTCCGCCG
>DASVMV010000071.1:0-4142 GCA_036384155.1 Micromonosporaceae bacterium | reverse complement strand
CAGGCCGGCGGTGTCGGCAGGTGACAGGTCGCGGGCGATGAGCACGAACGGGTGCCCGGGGTCCGGTACGCCGGGCATGGGCGCTCCCAGACAGACGGCGATCGCCCGGTCGCGCAGGTCGTCGAGGTCGGCGGCACGCTCGGCCAGGTAGCCACCGGCGGCCAGGAATGCCTCGCGATGTGCGGCGAGCGCCCCGGCGATCGCGTGCGGCGCGTCCTGGCCGTCCGCCACGCCAGTCGCGACCGCGTCGCGGAGCACCGGGTCGGCGGCCATCATCGCCTGCGCACGCAGGATCTCGGCGGCCGTCGCCGTACGGGTACCGCTGGCGGCATCGGCACGACGCTCGAGATCCGCGGCCACGGTTGCCAACGCGTCCACGGCCCGCGCGGCCTCCGCACCGGGGTCGGCCACCTCTGCCGCCAGCGGCAGGGCCGGCGGTGGGGCCATTTTCGCGGCGGGTCCACCCACCGTTCCCGGGCTGACCCCGATCCCGCGCAACACCTCAGGCATCGGCGGGCTCTTCGGCGTCGAGGTCCTGCACGAGCAGGTCGGCCAGGGCGGTGAGCGCCTCGTCGGCCCCCGCGCCATCCGCGGCGATGGTGACCTCCGTCCCGCACTTCGCGCCGAGCGACAGGACGGAGAGCATGCTGTGGGCTGGCACCGGGCCGCGCTCGGCGGTTCGGATCGTGACGGCAACCGGCTGCGCGGCGGCCGCCGCCACGAACAGGGCGGCGGGGCGGGCGTGCAGCCCGGTACGGGAGCCGACGGTGACGGTGCGCGTAGGCATTGGGTGCTCCTTTCCGGCGCTACGGCTCGACCGTCACCTTGATGGCGTCGCCGCGCCCCACCGCGTCGAACGCCTCCAATGCGCCGTCGAGCGGCAGCCGCAGCGTGATGAGGTCGGCGACCGGCACGTCGCCGGGGGCGATCAGCTCGAGCGCCGCCGCGTTGTGCGCCGGACTCGAACCGTTGGCCCCCACAATGGACAGCTCCCGGTAGTGCACCAGGTTGGAGTCGCAGGCGATGACCGGGTTGTCCTTGGGCAGCCCGCCGAAGAAGCTGATCCGGGCCTGCGGCGCCGCCATCAGCAGCGCCTGCTCCTGCGCCGCGCCGGACGCGGCCGCGGTGATGATGACGTCGGCGCCCCGGCCGTCGGTGAGCTTGCGGACCTCGTCCACCACGTCGGTGCGCCCCGAGTCCACCGTCGCGTCCGGCGCCACGATGGCGGCCGCCAGCGCCAGCCGTTCGGCGTTGATGTCGGCCAGGATCACTCGTTCGGCGCCGCGCGCCCGCGCCAGCCGCACGTGCAGGCAGCCGATCGGCCCCGACCCGATCACCACCACGTGGTCGCCCGCGCCCACCCGGGCCAGCTGCTGTCCATTGAGGACGCAGGCGAGCGGCTCGGCGACCGATGCCTCCGCGAAGCTGACCCCGTCCGGGATCCGGTTGAGCCCGGCGACGGCGAGCACCTTCGCCGGCACCACCAGGAACTGGGCGAAGCCGCCGTCATAGTGGTAACCCATGGACTCCTGGCGCGGGCACACGGTCATCCGGCCGCGCCGGCACTCGGCGCAGGTGCCACACGGGATGGCGGCGATGACCTGCACCCGGTCGCCGACCCGCCAACCGCCGGGGACATCGGCGCCGAGTTCGACGATCTCGCCGGCGATTTCGTGGCCCATCACCCGCGGCGGCACGATGTGGTGGTGTCCGAACCTGGAGATCTTCACGTCGGTGCCGCAGGTCGAGCACGCGCGTACGCGGATCTTCACCTCGCCGCGGCCGGGCGCGGGCTCCGGCGCCTCCTCGAGACGGACGTCGCCGGGGGCGTGGAACCGAACCACCTTCACAGCGCCCACCTTCGTTCGCGAACTGCGGGGCTCGCAAGCTCACTCCTCGCGCTCACGACGTACCCCCTTCCAGGATGCGCAGCACCTCGTCGGCGTCGGTCACCTCGCGCAGGGCCCGGGCCCGCGCCGGGTCGAGCAACACGTCGGCGAGCTCGGCGAGCAGCTCCACGTGACCGTCCCCGCGCGCCGCGATCGCGATGCATATCGTGACGGGGTTGCCGCCCCAGTCCACGCCGTCCGGGAACTTCAGCACCGCGAGGGCGTCGCGACGTACCGCGTCCTTGCCGGACAGCGTGCCGTGCGGAATCGCGACGCCCTCCCCCAGGTACGTCGGCACCGAGCGCTCCCGTTCGAGCATCGAGTCGACGTACCCGGGGGTCACCGCCCCGAGTTCGACGAGCACCTCGCCGCAGCGGCGGATCGCACCGTCCCGGTCGGCGGCCCGCTCGGCGAGCCGGACCGCCCGCCGTTCGAGCAGCTCGACCGTCCGCTCAGCCATTGAGCACACCCCCGTCCTTGACCGCCGCGACCACCTTCGCCACCGCTGGATCGCCGATGAACACCTGGACCGGTACGACCACGGAGTTCGGCGCGCTCACCCGGGCCCGCTGGGCCAGCCCGCGGTGGCATACCACCACGTCCGCGTCGCCCGGGATCTGGTTGACCGGCGAGTGAACGACGGTCACGTCGAACTTCGCGAGCTGGCGCCGCAACTGGCTGGCGAGCATCACGCTACTGCCCATGCCCGCATCGCAGGCGACGACGACCTTGTGGATGTCCTTGCCGGTGATGCTGGCCATCGGGCTCACGCCTCCGTCGTCGCGTGTCGGGCCACCGCGGGCTGGGCCGGCTCGCGCTGCCCGGCCACCGGTGGCTCGGCGGCCTGTTCGTCGTGCGCAGCAGCCGCCGCCTCGTCCTCGATCGTCTCCTGATCGGAGGCAAGCCGCCCGAACCCGAGCAGCAACGACGCGACGGCGAACGACACGGCCGCCGCGATGGCGACGCCGAGGAATACGCCGAACCAGCCACCCTTCGGGGTCACTGCGGCGTACGCGAAGATGCTGCCCGGCGACGGCGTGGCGACCAGGCCGGCTCCGGTGATCATGAAGGTGCCGACGCCGGCCGCACCCCCGGCGATGACTGCCAGCACGAGCCGCGGCTTCATCAGCACGTACGGGAAGTAGAGCTCGTGGATGCCGCCCAGGAACTGGATGATCATGGCTGCGGGCACCGTCGGACGCAGCGACCGGGGGCCGAACAGGAGGTACGCCAGGAGCAGTCCGAACCCCGGCCCGGGGTTGGACTCGATCATGAACAGGATCGACTTGCCGGTCTGGGCCGCCTGGGCCACGCCGAGCGGGCCGAGCACGCCGTGGTTGATGGCGTTGTTCAGGAACAGGATCTTCGCGGGTTCGACCAGCACCGAGGCGACCGGGAGCAGGTGGTTGTCGACCAGCCAGTCCACGCCGTGGCCGGCCCAGTCCGTGACGGCCCGGACCACGGGGCCGATCACCTTGAACCCGGCGATCGCCATCCCGCCGCCGAGGATGCCAGCGGTAAAGTTGTCGACCAGCATCTCGAACCCCGGCCGCACCCGGCCCTCGAGCGACCCGTCGATCAGCTTGAGCAGGTAGGCCGTGAGCGGCGCAATGATCATCGCGCCGAGGAACATCGGCACATCGCTGCCGACGACGAGGCCGACGGTGGCGATGGCGCCCACGACCGCACCGCGCTGCCCGTGCACGAGCCGGCCGCCGGTGTATCCGATGAGGATCGGCAGCAGCATCGTGATCATCGGACCGACCAGCTTGGCCAGGCTCTCGTTGGGCAGCCAGCCGGTCGGGATGAAGAACGCGGTGATCAGGCCCCAGGCGATGAACGCCGCGATGTTGGGCATGACCATGCCGGCCAGATAACCGCCGAAGCGCTGGATGCGGGCCTTGAAGCCGGTGCCGGTCACCGGCGGGGTGTAGGCGGTAGCGGACATGAGAGGGCTCCCTTTCTGGATTGGGACCGTCATCCGGGCGCGACCAGCCGTCGCACGTGATCGGGTCGGGGGTGCACGGACACATCCGTGCGGCGCAGGTCCGCCGGGCCGGGCATGCGACTGCCCGGCAGGCTGACCGCCGCGGCGCCCCACGCGAGCGCCTCGGCCAATGCATCGGGACCGGCCGCGCCGGCGGCCAGGAACCCGGCAAGCAGGGCGTCGCCGGCGCCGACGCTGCTGCGCCGCACCGGGACCGGACACTCTCCGGCGTGCGCACCGCCCTCGTCGACGAGCACCGCGCCGTC
>DASVMV010000070.1:0-12990 GCA_036384155.1 Micromonosporaceae bacterium | reverse complement strand
CCAGCCCGGCAGTGATGACCGAGCCGGCCAGCCCGGCAGTGATGACCGAGCCGGCCAGCCCGGCGGCCACGACCGGGCAGGCGCTGGCAAGCACGCACCCCGGCTCCTGACCCCGCGCGCCACGCGCCGAGCCCGCCCAGCGCCCCCCGCTCCCTGCAAGAACTCGTCAGCGGGGCCGCCGGGAGTGCAGTGCGGCGCGGACCTCCGCCACGAACCCTCTTCCCGCGCAGTTGGCGGGGACGACGGGCTGGCGTGGGCACGCCGATCAGGGTCGACCAGGTGTCTCGATGGCGTAAGGCCCTGTGGACAACGCAGGCGGGTGTCGACCACCTGTGGACAAGCCCAAGGTCACGCTCTTTCAGGGAAAGAGTGGCCTCGTGCGGCCGGGAGGCCACTACATCCCTGAAGTAGTGCGATCTTGCAGGGAGCCGCGGGGGAGCCAACGGCGAAGGGCGCCGCGCCCGGTTGTCCCGGGCGCGGCGCCCTTCTCGGCCTGCCGTGCCGCGTCAGTGCCGGTCGACGTTGGTGGAGGTGTCCTCCTGGTAGCTCGCCCCGTTGTCGGACTCGCTGGTCAGCGGCTTCGCGCCGCCCTCGGGCGGGCCGGCCAGCGACTGCCCGGCGGCCAGGTGCGGGAACTTGAGGTCGAACGCCGGCCGCTCGGAGCGGATCCGCGGCATCGTGTCGAAGTTGCGCAGCGGCGGCGGCGAGCTGGTCGCCCACTCGAGCGAGTTGCCGTAGCCCCACGGGTCGTTGACCTCGACGATCCGGCCGGCCCGGTACGAGATCCAGACGTTGTAGAGGAACGGCAGAGTGGAGATGCCGATGATGAACGAGCCGATGGTCGAGATCATGTTCAGCTCGGTGAAGCCGTCGCTCGGCAGGTAGTCGGCGTACCGGCGCGGCATGCCCTCGTTGCCCAGCCAGTGCTGCACCAGGAACGTGGTGTGGAACCCGATGAAGGTCAGCCAGAAGTGCAGCTTGGCGAGCCGCTCGTTGAGCATCCGACCGAAGATCTTCGGGAACCAGAAGTAGATGCCGGCGAAGACGGCGAACACGATGGTGCCGAAGAGCACGTAGTGGAAGTGCGCCACCACGAAGTACGTGTCGGAGACGTGCCAGTCGATCGGTGGGCTGGCCAGCAGCACGCCGGACAGGCCGCCAAAGAGGAACGTCACGAGGAAGCCGATCGCCCACAGCATCGGGCTCTCGAAGCTGATCTGGCCCCGCCACATCGTCCCGATCCAGTTGAAGAACTTCATGCCGGTCGGTACGGCGATCAGGAAGCTCAGGAACGAGAAGAACGGCAGCAGCACCTGGCCGGTGGCGAACATGTGGTGCGCCCACACGCTCATCGACAGACCGGCGATCGCGATCGTGGCGCCGACCATGCCCTTGTAGCCGAACAGCGGCTTGCGCGAGAAGACCGGAATGACCTCGGTGATGATGCCGAAGAACGGCAGCGCCACGACGTAGACCTCGGGATGGCCGAAGAACCAGAACAGGTGCTGCCAGAGCATCGGCCCGTTGGTCGCCGGGTCGAAGACGTGGGCGCCCAGGATGCGGTCGGCGGCGAGGGCGAACAGCGCAGCCGCGAGGAGCGGGAAGATCAGGATTACCAGCAGGCTGGTGACGAGGATGTTCCACGTGAAGATCGGCATCCGGAACATGGTCATGCCCGGTGCGCGCAGCGTGAGGATCGTGGTGATCATGTTGACCCCGCCGAGGATCGTGCCCAGGCCGGAGATGGCCAGGCCGACGATCCACAGGTTGCCGCCCACGCCCGGCGAGTTCTCGACCCGGCTCAGCGGGGTGTAGGCGAACCAGCCGAAATCGGCAGCACCGCCGGGAGACAGGAAGCCACCCATGGCGATCGTGCCGCCGAAGAGGTACAGCCAGTACGCGAAGCTGTTCAGCCGGGGGAACGACACGTCCGGCGCGCCGATCTGCAGCGGTACGACGAAGTTCGCGAACGCGAACACGATCGGCGTCGCGAAGAACAGCAGCATGACCGTGCCGTGCATGGTGAAGAGCTGGTTGTACTGCTCGGGCGACAGGAACTGCAGCCCGGGCCGGGCCAGCTCGGCCCGCATGATCAGGGCCATCAGACCGCCGAGGAGGAAGAACACGAAGGCGGTGACCCCGTACATGATCCCGATCTGCTTCGCGTCCGTCGTACGCAGCAGCCGGGCGATTGCCGAGCCCTTGACCGGCTGATGGACCGGCCACGGCCGGGTCACGATCGGCTTGGGTGCGACGGTGGTCACGAGTGGCCTCCGGTTCTCGTCTCGTCCCCCGCCTCACGCGCCGTGATCTGGGGGCCTACCTCGGTGGCGAGGATAGTCCCCTGCACCGGCGGGTGGATGGGCGGGTGCCCGCCCTTGGTCAACGACCCAGAGCGTCGATCTCGCGCAGCTCGTCGGGGGTGAGCGAGAAGCCGAAGACCTCGAAGTTGGTGCGGATCCGGTCCGGCGTGACGGACTTGGGGATCACCACGAAGCCGTGGTCGATGTGCCAGCGCAGCACGACCTGGGCCGTGCTCACGCCGTGCGCCTCGGCGATCCGGGTCAGCACCGGATCTTTCAGGTCGGTGCTCTTGAACGGGCTGTAGCCCTCCAGCACCACGCCCCGCTCCCGGTGCTCGGCCGCCACGCGCGGGTCGTACAGCGACGGGCTCCACCGGATCTGGTTCACCGCGGGCATCTCGCCGGTCGCGTCGACCAACTCGTCGAGCTGGCCGGCGTCGTAATTGCTCACCCCCACAGACCGGGCCAGCTCTTCGTCCCGTACGGCGAGGAACTCCCGCCAGGTCGGCACGAGGGCGCCCCGCGACGGCGGCCAGTGGATGAGCCACAGGTCGACGTACCCGGTGTCCAGCGCGTCGAGGCTCGCGCCGAGCGTCTGCCGCTCCCGGCCGGCCCGCTCCGGCGGCAGCTTCGTGGTGATGAAAATGTCCTCCCGGGGCACCCCGCTGTCGCGTACGGCCCGGCCGATCTCGGCCTCGTTGCCGTACATCGTGGCGGTGTCGATGTGCCGGTACCCCACGTCGAGGGCCCGGCGTACGGCGTCGTACGCGCGCTGCCCCGTGGCCTGCCAGGTGCCGAAGCCGAGCAGCGGCATGCGGACGTCTCGAGGCAGGCTGATGGTCGGCTGGTCGGCCAGAGATGTCATATCCCGGTCCTACCCCGGCGCGGTGGCGCCATGCCACTGCGGGACGCACCGATGCGCACTCGTGCCGCCTACCGGACAATGCGGCTATGGGTGACCGGTTGGACGAGTACCGGCGCAAGCGCGACGCGCGGCGTACCCCGGAGCCCGTGCCGTCCCGGGCGCCCGGGCCCGGCACGGACGACCGGTTCGTCATCCAGCAGCACCACGCCCGGAGCCTGCACTGGGACCTGCGGCTGGAGCGCGACGGGGTGCTGGTGTCCTGGGCGGTGCCGCGCGGGCTGCCGCGCGACGCGGCCCGCAACCACCTGGCGGTGCACACCGAGGACCACCCGATGGAGTATCTCGACTTTCACGGCGAGATCCCGGCCGGCGAGTACGGCGGCGGCACCATGGCGATCTTCGACCGGGGCACGTACCGGGCCGAGAAGTGGCGCGACGACGAGGTGATCGTCGTGCTGTCCGGCGAGCGGGTCAGCGGGCGCTACGTCCTCTTCCGCACCCGGGGCAAGGACTGGATGATCCGCCGGATGGACCCGCCGGCGCCGGGCTGGACCAGCATGCCGGACCGGGTACGCCCCGTGCACGCGACCCACGCCGCACGGCTGCCCGCCGACGACGACGCGTGGGGGTACGAGATGCGCTGGGCGGGCGTGCGGGCCGTCGCGTACGTGTCCGGCGGGCGGCTGCGGCTGGCCGGTGACGACGACCAGGACATCACCTCCGACCATCCGCAGGTGCGGGACCTGGCCGAGAAGATGGCGCCGACCGAGGCGGTGCTCGACGGCGAGTTGGTGGCCTTCGACCCCGGGGGGCGGGTCCGGCCGGCGGCGCCGAAGGCGGCGGCCCAGCGGATCCAGTATCTGATCTTCGACCTGCTCTGGCTGGAGGGGGCGTCCAGCCTCGACCTGCCCTACGTGCAACGCCGGGAACTGCTCGACGGGCTCGCGCTGGCCGGCCCGCACTGGCAGACGCCTCCGCAGTTCACCGGCGGCGGGCGCTTCGCGCTGGACGCGAGTCGCGAGCAGAGCCTGCCCGGCGTCCTGGCCAAGCGACTGGACTCGCCGTACCAGCCCGGGCGGCGCACCCGCAGCTGGCTGAGCATCGACGCCTGAGGAGAGCGGTGTATCTGACCCACCTGGAGTGCCCGCGCTGCGGCGAGAGCCACGACGCGGGCAAGCCGCAGAACATGTGCCGCTGCGGGTCGCCGCTGTTGGCCGCCTATGACCTGGCGGCGCTGCAGTTGCGGGTCGACCCGGGCATGCTCGCCGGGCGGGGTGCCGATCTATGGCGTTACCGCGAACTGCTGCCGGTGGCCGACCCGGCCCACGTGACGACGCTCGGGGAGGGGTGGACGCCGCTGCCGCCGGCACCGCGCTACGGCGAGCACATCGGCGTGCCCGGCCTGCTGGTCAAGGACGAGGGGCAGACGCCGACCGGGTCGTTCAAGGCGCGCGGCGCGGCGGTGGCCGTGTCCCGGGCCCGGGAGCTCGGGGTACGGCACGTCGCCCTGCCCTCCAACGGGAACGCGGGTGCCGCCTGGGCGACGTACGCGGCCCGGGCCGGCATGCGGGCCACGGTCGCCATGCCGCGCGCCGCGCCGGAGATCACCCGGCGGGAGTGCCTGGCCGCGGGCGCCGACCTGCGCCTCGTCGAGGGGCTGATCGGCGACGCCGCCCGGCTCATCGCCGAGTTCATCGCCGCGGCGCCGCCCGGCGCGGTCTTCGACGCGGCCACCCTGCACGAGCCGTACCGGGTGGAGGGGAAGAAGACCCTCGGCTACGAGATCTGCGAACAGCTCGGTTGGCAGCCGCCGGACGTGATCGTCTATCCGACCGGCGGTGGGGTTGGGCTGATCGGCATTCACAAGGCCATCGCGGAACTGCGTGCGCTCGGCTGGATCGGGGATGGCCCTACCCGGCTGGTGGCGGCGCAGTCCACCGGCTGCGCTCCGATTGTTCGGGCCTTCGCCGCGGGGGCCGAGCGGGCCGAGCCGTGGCCGGACGCGGCGACGGTGGCCTTCGGCATCAACGTGCCGGCACCGCTGGGCGACGAGCTGATCCTGCGGGCGCTGCGGGACAGCGGCGGCACGGCGATCGCTGTCAGCGACGAAGAGATCCTCGCCGACCTGCGGGACTTCGGCGCCCGGGAGGGCCTGCTGCTGTGCCCGGAGGGGGCGGCCTGCCTTACCGCCGCCCGGCACCTGCGGGCCACCGGGTGGATCGGCAGCGACGACGTGGTCGTGGTGCTCAACACCGGCTCAGGACTGAAATATCCGGACGCGGTGGACGCGGCGACGGTCAGACCGCCGACTCCGGATCGGTGAGCCGCCACGCGGCGTTGATCAGCCCGATGTGCGAGAGCGCCTGGGGCGTGTTGCCGAGATGCTCGCCGGTCACCAGGTCGATCTGCTCGGCGAACAGGCCCAGGTCGTTGGCCCGGGCGCAGGTGCGCTCGAAGAGGGCGGTGGCCCGGTCCATTTCGCCGGTGTGCGCCAGGCAGCTCACCAGCCAGTAGCTGCACAGCACGAATCCGGCCGGGTCGTCGACCCACCGGCGGACCAGGCCGTCGGTGGCGAGTTCCCGTTCCACGGCCAGGATGGTCGCCCGCATCCGCTCGTCGGTCCCCGGGAGAAAGCCGACCAGCGGCATCAGCAGCACCGACGCGTCCAGCTCGTCGGAGCCGAACGCGCCGGCGAAGGCTCCGGCCCGGTCGCTCCAGCCGTGCTGCAGGACGGTGTCGCGGATGTCGTCGCGGGCCTGGGCCCACCGCCGTACGTCGATCCCGTCGCCGAGCCGCGGCGCCAGCCGGACCGCCCGGTCGAGGGCCAGCCAGCAGCCCACCTTCGACGAGACGTAGTGCCGGTCCTTGTCGCGGGCCTCCCACATGCCGGCATCCGGCGTGGGCCAGATGTCCGCGGCCTGGTCGGCCAGGTCGATGAGCATCCGGCAGAGCTCCTCGTCGAAGACCGGGATCCGGTCCTGGAGGAGATTCGCGGCGGCGATGACCTCGCCCGGTACGTCGAACTGCCGCTGCCGCCAGGCCTCGTTGCCGACCCGGACCGGCCGGCTGTCGGCGTACCCGCGCAGGTGATCGAGCACGTGCTCGGACAGGTCGCGCTCGCCGCCGAGCCCGTACATGATCGGAACGGGCTGCGTGCCGATCCGGCCGGCGGAGCGGGCCGCCCAGGCGAACAGCCGGGCCGGTTCTTCCGGGCAGTCGGCCACCCACAGCGCGTTCATCGTGAAGGAGAAGTCGCGCAGCCAGCCGAAGCGGTAGTCGTAGTTTCGGTCGCCGCCCAACTGCTCCGGCAGCGACGTGGTGGCCGCGGCGGCCACCGCCCCGCTCGGCTGGTAGAGAAGCCCCTGCAGCACGAGCGCGCTGCGCCGCACCAGGTCCGGGTAGCGGCCGTTGTAGCGGTGGCTCTCGCGCAGCGACTCCCAGGTTTCGATCGTGTCGGCGACCGCTGCGACGGGGTCAAGTTCGGCCGGCGGACCGCCGAACGACGCCGCGAACGCGAGGTCGAAGCCGACCACGTCCCCGGCCGACACCTCGAACGCGCCGCCGGCCCGGCCACGCTCGCAGGTCAGCGGCACGGGCCCGCGCAGGGTCAGGTTGACCGGCCCGGCCGCGGCCACCACCCGCCCCGGCTGGCTGTGCAGGTACGGCGTGAGCAGCCCGTACTCGGGCCGGGGCGCGAACTCGGTATGCATCCGTACCCGGCCGGTGAGCCCCTCGACAACCCGCAGCAGCACCGCGGGCGATCGCGAGCCGAGGTCGTGACCGCGGGCGCCGGGCGCGGCAGCGAGCGCGTCGGTGACGGCGACCCTGCCCTCCGGAGTGTGATGCTCGGTGCGCAGGACGAGGCTGTCGCCCAGGTACGCCCGCTCGGTGCGGGCGTCACCGGCCGGTCGCAAGATCCAGTGGCCGGCAGCGGGATCGAGCAGCCGGCCGAAGACCGACGGGCGGTCGAACCGGTCCGGGCACCACCAGTCGACCGAGCCCGACCGGGTGACCAGGGCCGCCGAGCGGCAGTCGGAGAGGAACCCGTACTCGGCGATCGCGACGCGCTCCACGGTCCTGCCTACCCGGTTCGGGGAGGCTCAGGCGGCGTGGCTGGGGGCCGCGTCGGTCAACGCGGGGGCCGGTCCTTGCCGGCCTGCTCCAACGCCTCGGCCTCCTCCTTGGTGCGGTGCACCGCGCCGTCGGCGTGTTCCGGAGGGCCGTAGACGGTGTAGAGAACCAACGGATTGGGCCCGGTGTTCACGAAGTTGTGCCGGGTGCCGGCGGGCACGGCAACCAGGTCGCCCGGCTCCACCGCCTTCACCTCGCCGCCCACCCGGGCCTCCGCGGTGCCGCTGACGAAGGTGAGAATCTGGTCGACGTCGTGTACCTCTTCGCCGATCTCTCCGCCGGATTGGATGGTCATGATGACCAACTGGGTGTGCTCACCGGTCCACAGCACCCGCCGGAAGTCCGGGCTCGTTTCGGCGACCGTCGCGATCGTGAACTGATTCATGTCCCGCCCTTACCCGGGACGGGCCCCGGTCACGCTCCGGATGCGAGCTTTCCGGTCGGACCGAGGTTTACCCGGCGACGCGCCGGGGAAGCAGTTACAGAACGTCGACTCCGGGTTCCGTCCCGCGGGCCGGCGAGCCAGGTCCCTACTGGCGTACCGCCCGGATTGGCTGCGCGAGTGGGAGACGGCCAGAGCGCGGCGCCGCTCCGCGGAGCGTCGCCGTGCGCTCGCGTTTTGGGCCGGTGATTACGGCAAACCGGATCGCACCCCACTAAACCGGGCCTAGCCTGGCGCCATGAACAACGGCAAGCGGTACGGCGGGGAGTTCCTGGGCACCTTTCTCCTGGTCTTCTTCGGGGTCGGCAGCGCGATCGCCGCTCGCGTCGAGGGCGGGGTCGTCGTGGTCGCCCTGGCGTTCGGCCTCACCTTGCTGGCCCTGACCTACACCCTCGCGCCGGCCTCCGGCTGTCATGTCAATCCCGCCGTCACGCTTGGTGCGCTGGTCAGCGGAAAAATCGGCGTGAACGAAGCCGTCCGGTACTGGATCGCCCAGGTGATCGGGGCGGTCGTCGCATCGTTCCTGCTGTGGGTGCTGGTCCGTTGGGGTGCGGTCCCGGACCAGTCCGGCGTTCTGGGCAGCAGCGGGTACGGCGACACCATCAACGCCGGCGGTGCCATCGTGCTGGAGACCGTGCTGACGTTCTTCTTCGTGCTGGTCGTCCTCGTGGTGAGCAGCCGGGTCGAGAACGCCGGCTTCGCCGCCATCGCCATCGGCACCGCGTTCGCGGCCTGCTACCTGGTGGCCGTGGCGCTGGATGGCGGGTCGGTCAACCCGGCCCGGTCGATCGGTCCGGCCCTCTTCGAAGGGGGCAGCACGCTGGCCCAACTGTGGGTCTTCGTGCTCTTCCCGCTGCTGGGCGGCCTGCTGGCGGCGCTCGCGCTGCCGCTCGTCGGTGACGGCGTCGGCAACGGCGCCGGTGCCGGCGCCGGCCGCGGCGCTCCAGGGGAAGCTCCGCCGCACGGCGACCCCCGTCCGGGCCGCTGACCTCGACACCCGTGCACCTTCGCGGGTGCTGGTCAAGACTGTCGCACCGACTTGACCGGCACTAGAGTCGGCACCAGCATTCGGCCTATCGAGCGGTCTCACTGCTGGTAAGGAGGCGCGCCATGACGGTGCCCGCTGGTGTCGAGATTGTCGGGCCCATGCACGACCGGTACGACGCGGTGCTGGCCCCCGATGCGCTGGCGTTCCTGGCCGAGCTGCACCGCACCTTCGACGGCCGCCGCCGCGACCTGCTGTCCCGCCGCGCGGCGCGCCAGGCCGCGCTGGCCAGCGGTGGCACGCTCGGTTTCCGGCCCGAGACCGAGGCGGTCCGCTCCGGCGAATGGCGGGTCGCGGACCCCGCACCGGGCCTGATCGACCGCCGAGTGGAGATCACCGGTCCGACCGACGCCAAGATGGCCATCAACGCGCTCAACAGCGGCGCCAAGGTGTGGCTCGCCGACCATGAGGACGCCAACACGCCCCTGTGGGAGAACGTCATCGGCGGTCAGCTCAACCTGCGCGACGCGATCGCCCGGACGCTCGCCTTCACCTCGCCGGAGGGCAAGCGGTACGCGCTCCATGATGGCGACCTGGCCACCATCGTGGTCCGCCCCCGCGGCTGGCACCTGCCCGAGAAGCACATCCTGGTGGACGGCGAGCGCACCGCCGGCGCGCTCGTCGACTTCGGCCTCTACTTCTTCCACTGCGCCCGGGCGCAGCTCGACCACGGCGCCGGACCGTACTTCTACCTCCCGAAACTGGAAAGCCACCTGGAGGCGCGGCTCTGGAACGACGTGTTCCTGCTCGCGCAGGAGCGGCTGGGGATCCCCCGCGGCACCATCCGGGCCACCGTGCTCATCGAGACCTACCCGGCGGCGTTCGAGATGGAGGAGATCCTCTACGAGTTGCGCGAGCACTCCGCCGGGCTCAACGCGGGCCGCTGGGACTACATGTTCAGCGTCATCAAGAACTTCCGCACCCGCGGACAGGACTTCCTGCTGCCCGACCGCAACGCCGTGACGATGACCGCCCCGTTCATGCGCGCGTACACCGAACTGCTGGTGCGCACGTGTCACAAGCGGGGCGCCCACGCGATCGGCGGCATGGCGGCGTTCATTCCCAGTCGGCGCGACCCGAAGGTCAACGAGACCGCGCTGGCCAAGGTGCGCGACGACAAGACCCGGGAGGCCAACGACGGGTTCGACGGCTCCTGGGTGGCCCATCCCGACCTGGTGCCGATCTGCCGCGAGGTGTTCGACGACGTGCTCGGCGATCGGCCGCACCAGATCGACCGCACCCGCGACGAGGTCCGGGTCGCCGCGGCCGATCTGCTGGCGGTACGGGACACGCCCGGCCAGCGCACCGAAGCCGGACTGCGCAACGCGGTGAGCGTCGGGGTCCAGTACCTGGCCACGTGGTTACGCGGCACCGGCGCGGTGGCGATCTTCAATCTCATGGAGGACGCGGCCACCGCCGAGATCTCCCGGTCGCAGGTGTGGCAGTGGCTGCACAACGGCGTCACCCTGGACGACACCGGCGAGAAGGTGACGCGGGAGCTGGTCGAGCAGATCGCCGATGAGGAGATCGCCAAGCTACCCGGCGATCCGCGTGACTTCGCCGATGCGCGCGCGTTGTTCATGGAGGTCGCCGTGGCCGACGACTTCGCCGATTTCCTGACGTTGCCGGCGTACGAGCGGATGCCCTGACCCGACCGCACCCCGGAGGCCCGGCGATGACCGCTACCGACATCGATGACCTGGCCACCGCGCTGCGCACGGTGGTCGGCCCGGGCCAGGTGATCAGCGACCGGCAGGAACTGCGCACGTACGAGTGCGACGGGCTGGCGCACTACCGGGCGGTCCCCGCCCTGGCGGTGCTGCCGGGCAGCGCCGAGCAGTGCGCGGCGGTCGTCCGGGCCTGCGTGCAGGCCGGCGTGCCGTTCGTCGCCCGCGGATCCGGCACCGGGCTGTCCGGCGGCGCGCTCCCCCACCCCGACGGCGTGCTGATCGTCACGTCGCAGCTGCGGACGATCCGCGAGGTCGCGCCCGAGGACGAGCGGGCGGTGGTCGAGCCCGGCGTCATCAACCTGGCGATCACCCGGGCCGCCGCCCCATACGGCTACTACTACGCGCCCGACCCGTCGAGCCAGCAGATCTGCTCGATCGGCGGCAACGTGGCGGAGAACTCCGGCGGCGCGCACTGCCTCAAGTACGGCTTCACCACCAACCACGTCACCGGGCTGCAGGTGGTCACCCCGGACGGCGACCTGGTACGCCTCGGCGGGCGGGCACTCGACGCCCCCGGCTACGACCTGCTCGGCGCGTTCGTCGGCTCGGAGGGCACGCTGGGGATCGCCACCGAGGTAACCGTACGGCTGACCCGGTCGCCGGAGTCGGTGCGTACCCTGCTCGCCGGCTTCGTCAGCACGGACCAGGCCGGCGCGGCGACCTCGGCGATCATCGCGGCCGGGGTCATTCCGGCGGCGGTCGAGATGATGGACGCGCTCGCCATCGAGGCGGCCGAGGCGGCCGTCCACTGTGGCTATCCGGCGGGCGCCGGGGCGGTCCTCATCGTCGAGCTCGACGGCCCGGCGGCCGAGGTCGACGCCCAGTTCGCCCAGGTGGAGCAGTTCTGCCGGGACAGCGGTGCGTTCGAGATCCGGATCGCGGCCGACGACGCCGAGCGGGCCCTGTTCTGGAAGGGGCGCAAGTCGGCGTTCGCCGCGGTCGGCCGGATCAGCCCGGACTACATCGTGCAGGACGGCGTGATCCCGCGCACCGCGCTGCCCGAGGTGCTGGCCCGGATCGCCGAGATCTCCCGGGAACGGGGCGTACGGGTGGCCAACGTCTTCCACGCGGGCGACGGCAACCTGCACCCGCTGGTGCTCTTCGATGACGCGGTCGAGGGCGCCGCGGCGCGCGCCGACGACGTCTCCGGCGCGATCCTCGACCTGTGCATCGAATACGGCGGGTCGATCACCGGTGAGCACGGCGTCGGCGCCGACAAGGCGCAGTACATGCCGCGCATGTTCACCTCCGACGATCTCGACACGATGCAGCTCGTGCGGTGCGCCTTCGACCCGCGCGGGCTGTCCAACCCGGGCAAGGTGTTCCCCACTCCGCGGCTGTGCGGCGAGGTGCCCGGCCGGCGCAAAGGCTCCCATCCGCTGCAGGAGGCCGGGCTCGCGGAGGTGTTCTGATGTCCGACGCGACGCTCACGGCACTGCGCGCCGCGACCGGGCGCCCGGACGACGAGGACACCGTGCGCCCGGTCGAGTACCTCCATCCGGACTTCCCGGCCCGGTACCGCGCCGCACCCGCGTCCACCGAGGAGGCGGCCGCCATCCTGTGCGCGGCCGCCGAACACGAGCTCGCTGTCGTCATCACCGGCGGAATGACCAAGCAGGACTGGGGAAGCCCGCCGCGCCGGCTCGACCTGATCGTCGACACGCAGCGGCTCACCGGCGTGGTCGAGCACGCCGCCGGTGACCTGATCGCCGTGGTCCGGGCCGGCACCCCGCTGCGGGAGCTGGAGGCGAAGCTGGCGCCGGCGGGCCAGCAACTCGCCATCGACACGCCGCTGCCGGGAGCCACCGTCGGCGGCACGGTCGCCGTCAACGCCAGCGGGCCGCGCCGGATGCTCTACGGCACCGCGCGGGACCTGCTGATCGGCATCACCGTCGTGCGGCCCGACGGCGTGGTGGCCCGGGCCGGCGGCAAGGTGGTCAAGAACGTCGCCGGGTACGACCTGGGCAAGCTGTTCACCGGCTCGTACGGCACGTTGGGGCTGATCACCGAATGCGTGTTCCGGCTGCACCCCCGGCCCGAGTCCAGCACGTACGTATCCCGGCGGGTGGCGGACGTCGGCGAGGCCAGCCGGCTGGTCGCCGCGGTGCTCGGCGCGCAGCTGATGCCGAGCGCGCTGGAGGTCGACGCCCCGCCGCACGGCGAGGTTGAGGTGGCGGTACTCCTCGAAGGAACCCCCGAGGGGGTGGCCCGGCGGACGGCCGCCGCCGCGCGGCTCCTCGGTGCCGACGCCCACATCGATTCCTCGGCGCCCCCCGGCTGGTCGGCGTACCCGTGGCGGATGGGGGCGATCGGATTGAAGCTGACCGCGGCGTTGTCCGGCGTACCCCGGCTGCTGGCCGTGGCGCGGGCGGCCGGCCGGCGGCACAAGGTCCCGATCCGGGTCCGCGGCTCGGCCGGCACCGGCGTGCTCTACGCCGGCCTGCCGGGTCCGGCGTGGCCGGACGCGGTCACCG
>DASVMV010000069.1:0-3009 GCA_036384155.1 Micromonosporaceae bacterium | reverse complement strand
CGTGGCGCCCGTGTCGACCCGACTGGGCGAACTGCTCGACGCTCCGGTGACGTTCGCGTCCGACACCGTCGGCGAGTCGGCCCGCAGCGCCGTCGGCACGGTCTCCGACGGCGAGGTCGTCCTGGTGGAGAACCTGCGGTTCAACCCGGGGGAGACCAGCAAGGACGAGACCGAACGGCCGGTCTTCGCCGATCAGCTCGCCAGCTTCGGCGAGGCCTTCGTCGACGACGCGTTCGGCGCGGTGCACCGCAAGCACGCAAGCGTCTTCGACGTACCGAAGCGGCTGCCCCACTTCGCCGGACGGCTCGTGGTGCGGGAGGTCGAGGTGCTGTCCCGGCTGACCGGCGACCCGGAGCGCCCGTACGTCGTGGTGCTGGGCGGGTCGAAAGTCTCCGACAAGCTGGGGGTGATCGAGGCGCTGCTGCCCAAGGTCGACCAGCTGTTGATCGGCGGCGGCATGTGCTTCACGTTCCTCAAGGCCCAGGGCCACGAGGTGGGCACCTCGCTGCTGCAGGAGGAGATGGTCGACACCTGCCGCGACCTGCTCGGTAGGGCCGAGGGGCGGATCCTCCTGCCGGTCGACGTGGTGGCGGCGACGGCGTTCGCGCCGGACGCCGCGCATGACACGGTGCCGGCGGAGGCCATCCCGGCGAACCGCCTTGGACTTGACGTCGGGCCGCAGACCGTCGCCGAGTTCGCAGCCGTGATCGGTCGCGCCCGTACCGTCTTCTGGAACGGCCCGATGGGCGTGTTCGAGATGGCGCCGTTCGCGGCCGGCACCCGCGGGATCGCGGAGGCCGTCGCCGCGGTGGATGGTCTCACCGTGGTGGGCGGCGGCGACTCGGCTGCCGCCGTACGCGCCCTCGGCCTGGATGAGTCGGCGTTCTCGCACATCTCCACCGGCGGTGGAGCGTCGCTGGAGTACCTCGAGGGCAAGCCCCTGCCGGGCCTGGCCGCCCTCGAGAAATGACCCCCACCCCGGTTGTCGCTTACGAAAGAGAAGCCCGTGCCTAGCGCCCCCGCGCGCCGGCCCCTGATGGCCGGCAATTGGAAAATGAACCTCACCCACCTCGAGGCCATCGCCCTCGTCCAGAAGCTCGCGTTCAGCCTCAACGAACAGCAGCTCACCGACGTGGAGGTGGTCGTGCTGCCGCCGTACACCGACCTGCGCAGCGTGCAGACCCTGGTCGACGGCGAGAAGCTGCTGATCGGGTACGGGGCGCAGGACATGTCGCCGTTCCAGTCCGGCGCCTACACCGGCGACATCTCCGGCCCCATGCTCGCCAAGCTCGGGTGCCGGTACGTGGTCGTCGGCCATTCCGAGCGGCGGGCGCACCACTACGAGGACGATGCGACGGTCAACGCCAAGGTCGCGGCGGCGCTGGCGAACGGCCTGATGCCGATCCTGTGCGTGGGGGAGGGCCTGGAGATCCGCGAGCAGCTGCGGCACGTGCCGCACTGCTGCGACCAGCTCGACGCGGCACTGCGCGGGCTGACGGCCGACGAGGTGGAAAAGGTCGTGGTCGCGTACGAGCCGGTCTGGGCCATCGGTACCGGCAAGACCGCGACGCCGGAGAACGCGCAGGAGGTGTGCGCGGCCGTCCGGGAGCGGGTGGCCGAGACCTTCGGCGCGGCGGTCGCCGAGCGGGTCCGGGTGCTCTACGGCGGGTCCGTCAAGGCGTCCAATATCGGCGGGATCATGGCCCAGCCGGATGTCGACGGCGCCCTCGTCGGCGGCGCCAGCCTCGACGCCGAGGAGTTCGCGCAGATCTGCCGGTTCCCGGAGCACATCGCCCGCTGACCGATCGCTATCCTTGACGGGCCTGCCAGCCGTCCGGCGCCTCCGGTGCCGGCCGGACCCCGGACGGGGAACCGCAACGAGAGGATCTTTCCCTACCATGCCGACCGCGTTCGCATACACGTTGATCGTGTTGCTGGTCATCACGAGCATTCTGCTCACGCTGTTGATCCTGCTGCACCGGGGCAAGGGCGGCGGCCTGTCGAGCATGTTCGGCGGCGGGGTCAGCTCCAGCCTGGCCGGCTCGTCCGTCGCGGAGAAGAACCTCGACCGCTACACCGTTCTGGTGGGAATCGTGTGGTTTGCCTGCATCGTGGGCCTCGGGCTCTGGCTCCGGCTGGCCACCGGCCAGGGCGGCTGAGCGGCGCGCTTGGGCGTACACTCTGCGCGCGGTCCGGACGTCCGGGCCGCGCGCAGCCGTCTGCGCTGCGCTGAGCGCGCCCCCAGGGTGGCGGCAGACTCCGCGCCACGCCCGGGGCGACCGACGACAGGAGCTACAGCCGTGCCAAGTGGCAGCGCCATCCGCGGCACCCGGATCGGCTCCGGCCCCACCCGGCCCACCGAGCGGTGCGCCCCCGCACCGCGGAGCCCCGCCACCTACTGGTGCGGGAACGGGCACATGGTCGAGATTCAGCTGGCGGTGGACGTACGGCCGCCGAACCAGTGGGACTGCCCGCACTGTGGTCAGCCGGCGGGCCAGGACCGGCACAATCCGCCGGAGGCGGTGCGGGTCCAGCCGTACAAGAGCCACCTTGCGTACGTGAAGGAGCGGCGCAGCGACGCCGACGCGGAGGCCATTCTCGCCGAGGCACTCGAGGCGCTGCGGCGCCGACGCGGGCGGTGATCCTCGGCGCACCGGCGACCGGTGAACCGGGCCGCCAGGTGCCGCCGAGTCAGCGCAGGCTGCGAAACGCCGGCTTCACGCCGGCGGCCGCGGCCCGATCGAGCAGCCACAGGGTCCGGTCGACGCCGGCGACCCCGGCCGCCGGCACCTGGACCGGCCCGGCGCCGGCCAGCGCCATGCTCACCGCCTGAGCCTTGTCGGCGCCGGCCGCCACCAACCACACCTCTTCCGCGGTGTTGATCGCGGGCAGGGTGAGGGTCAGCCGCACGGGCGGTGGCTTCGGGCTGCCCCGCACCGCGGTCACCGGTCTGCGCTCGTACGCGGCGGGGTGCTCGGGAAAGACCGACGCGACGTGGCCGTCCTCGCC
>DASVMV010000068.1:0-6606 GCA_036384155.1 Micromonosporaceae bacterium | reverse complement strand
GACCCTTGACGGCAGCCCTCCGCAGGATTGTGTCGTTGGCGCCGGCCAGCACTGTGTGTCCGCCCGCGCCCAGGCCGCAGCCGCGGTCGTCGACGCCGGGCCGCGGGCCGCGGTCGCGCTCGGCGCCAGCCTGGCGGTCGCCGTCCTGCTGCGCTGGGCGAGTTCTTGGCGGACGGCCAGCGTAGGCCTTGCGGCGGCGGTGATCGGCGGCGGCCTGTCGACGCTGCTGACCAGCGTGATCAGCGGGCAGCCACTCGGCTGAGTCGGGCGCTCAACGGTCAGCGGAACGATGCGGGGCGCCCGACCGTGGTCGGACGCCCCGCGTGCTGAAATGCCGGCGGCTCAGCGACCGGGAGTCACGTTCAACGTGAACGTGGCGGTGACCTCCGGGTGGAGCCGGACCCGCACCTGGTGGGTGCCGGTCGACTTGATCGGTCCGGGCAGCTCGAGCCGGCGCCGGTCGAGGGCGGGGCCGCCAGCGGCCTTGACCGCTTCGACGATCTCCGCCGAAGTCACCGACCCGAAGAGCCGGCCACCATCGCCGGCGCGCGCTCGCAGGTTGACCGGCAGGCTTTCCAGCTTGCCCTTGATCTCGCTGGCCTGGCCCAGGTCGCGGATCTCGCGCGCCTCTCGAGCCCGCTTGATGACGGTGACCTGCTTTTCCCCACCCTTGGTCCAGCCGATCGCGAAGCCCTGCGGCAGCAGGTAGTTGCGACCGTAGCCGTTCTTGACCTCGACGACGTCACCGGGAGAACCGAGGCCGGACACCTCCTGCGTGAGGATGATCTTCATGGTGTCGCCTCCTCTCAGCGGGCCGTGGTCGTGTATGCGAGGAGCGCCATCTCACGGGCGTTCTTGACCGCGCGGGCGACCTGCCGCTGCTGCTGCGAGGTCACGCCGGTCACCCGGCGGGCGCGGATCTTTCCGCGGTCCGAGATGAACTTGCGCAGCAGCGCCGTGTCCTTGTAGTCGATGTAGGTGATCCCGTCCTTGTCGAGCGGGTTCACCTTCTTCTTCGGCTTGCGAATTGGCGCAGCCTTTGCCATTGCTCTTGCTCCTGATCGTGATCCCTGACGTGACCGTCAGAACGGGGGCTCGTCGTCGAAGTTTCCGCCGCCCGAACCGGTGCCCGAGGAGGCCGGCGCCGCGGTCGCCCACGGATCCTCGGCGTTGCCGCCGCCGCCTTGGCCGCCGCCGAAGCCACCACCGCCACCACCCGAGCGCGACATCTTCTGCACCTTCGCCGTG
Organism: Micromonosporaceae bacterium; assembly: GCA_036384155.1. Taxonomy (GTDB): domain Bacteria; phylum Actinomycetota; class Actinomycetes; order Mycobacteriales; family Micromonosporaceae; genus DASVMV01. Next base: position 5,358 of record DASVMV010000068.1, on the reverse strand, counting down.
GCGTAGCGCAGTGACGGGCCGATCTCGTCGACCTCAAGCTCGATGACGGTGCGCTTCTCACCCTCACGCGTCTCGTACGACCGCTGGCGCAGCCGACCCGAGACGATCACCCGGGTGCCCCGCTGCAGCGACTCGGCGACATTCTCGGCCGCCTGCCGCCACACTGTGCAGGAGAGGAAGAGCGGCTCGCCGTCCTTCCACTCCCCGGAGGCCCGGTCCATGAACCGGGGCGTCGAGGCGACCCGGAACTTGGCGACCGCCGCACCCGACGGGGTGAAACGCAACTCTGGGTCATCGGTCAGATTGCCGATGACCGTGATGGTGGTGTCTCCTGCCATGACCATCTCCTCGCGCATTCATCAGTCTCAGTCGTCAAGGCTGCCAGAGCCGTACGACAGAGCTGACGAGGCCGATCCGGGCTGACCGGGAGGCGACTAGCGCGTCTCCGGCCGGATTACCTTGGTGCGCAGCACGGACTCGTTGAGCCGCAGCTGTCGGTCCAGCTCAGCCACCGCCGCAGGCGTCGCCTGCAGGTCGATGACGGCGTAGATGCCCTCGGCATTCTTCTTGATCTCGTACGCAAGGCGCCGACGGCCCCATACGTCGAGCTTTTCCACCGAGCCACCCGCGGTCCGAATCACGTTGAGATACGTGTCGAGCGACGGGCCGATGGTGCGCTCCTCGAGACTGGGGTCGAGGATCACCATGATCTCGTAATGACGCAAGACGTGCTCACCTCCTATGGGCTAGGCGGCCACGGTCCTTCCGTGGCAGGAGGTCGTGCGTCGTTGGGCCGCACGCCGCGCCGGATCTCCGGGCGACCGCGGACAACCTGACGAGAATACCCGGTGGGCTCGCGAACGCCATCCCCGGGGTGCATCGACCAAACGGCCGAAAGCAAGCCGCGGGGCGCCTCATCCGCATTCTTTGGGTGGGACCTGGGGAGGAACGACCACACCGACGAGGTTGGATTGGAGGCGCCCCGCGGAGCCTTTGTGCTGCCATCGTATCGCGCCGCTGGCCCATGTTGGGCATTACAGGCTAAAAGACCGAATTTAGTTCCTGATCCTTGGCGCCACCGGATGCGGCGATCCCACCTGGCGAAAGTGACGCTCGGTCGGCCGGGAACCGTGGGCGCCCTTCCCCCAGCTGTCGGCGCCCCCACGTAGGCTCGCCATCATGCGCATCGGTGCCCATGTCGATCCCGCCAACCCACTCGAAGAGGCGGCCGGTCGCCAGGCCGACGCGGTCCAGTTCTTCCTGTCCGATCCGCAGGGTTGGAAGGCGCCGGCCCCGCGGGCCGACGCCGCACAGTTGCGTGCCTCACCGGTCGAGGTCTACATCCACGCCCCGTACGTCATCAATGTGGCCACCCTCAACAACCGGATCCGGATCCCGAGCCGCAAACTGCTGGTGGCCCACGCCACGGCCGCCGCCGAGGTCGGTGCCGCTGGCCTGATCGTGCACGGCGGCCACGTGACGGCCAGGGACGACCTGGCCACCGGGTTCGACAACTGGCGGAAGACGTTCGCATACGCGCAGGAGTCCGGAGGCTTCGCCACCCCCATCCTGATCGAGAACACCGCGGGCGGCGACAACGCCTGCTGCCGGCGGTTCGACGCGCTGGGCCGGTTGTGGGACGCGATCGGGGAGTACGACGTGGGCTTCTGCCTGGACACCTGCCACGCCCACGCCGGCGGCGAGGACCTTGCTGGCATCGTCGACCGGGTCAAGGCGATCACCGGGCGGATCGACCTGATCCACGCCAACGATTCGAAAGACGGCTTCGATTCCGGCCGGGACCGGCATGACAATCTCGGGCATGGAAAGATCGACCCGGAACTCCTGGTCGCCGCCGTACGGGCCGCCGGGGCACCGGTGATCGTGGAGACCCCGGGCGGTACGGCGGGGCAGAGCGCGGACGTTGCGTTTCTGCGCGAGTGGCTGGGCCGCTGAGGGCGGGGGACATGGCAACAGATCGGCCGGAGCACACCTCCACTACCGCCACCACAGAGACGACGGCGGCCGCAACGGCATCGATGCCGACCGATCATGTGGCCAATCCGCGCGCGGCCCGGCCGGCCAACGATCCGCCCGACCCGGGCGGCCAGCCCGCCTCGGTCGGCATTGCCGCCCCCGCCGATGGGGTCGCCCCAGCCAGCCCGGAGGTTGCACCCGCCGACCAGGCCACCGCCGCCGACCAGGACGCCGCGACGGACCGAGCGGACCCCTGGTTGGCCTTCGGTCCCGCGGGCGAGCCGACGCCGACGCGGGCGGGCCGGATCCGCGCGGGAATTGGCAGCGTCCTCGGGCACGAATGGACCCTGGCCGGGTTGGCGGCGCTGGCCCTCGCCGTGGCCATGACCTGGCCGGCGCTGCGCTCGCCGGCGCACACGATTCCTCACGACTACTGGGATCCATCCCTGCAGGCCTGGCAGATGGCCTGGTCCGGCCACATCCTGCTGACCAATCCGGCACACCTGTGGCACGCCAACGTGTTCTATCCCGACCAGTGGAGCTTTGCGTTCTCCGACACCTTGCTGGGCTATGCCCCGGCCGGCCTGATCGGCGAGGGTCCGGCGGCGGCCCTGGTGCGCTACAACGTCATGTTCGTCCTGGCGCATGCGCTCGCCGCCTTCGGCGCGTACGTCCTGGTCCGCCAGCTCGGTGCGCACCGCATCGGTGCCGCGGTCGCCGGGGCGTCCTACGCCTACGCGCCGTGGCTGCTCGCGCAGGCCGGGCACCTGCACGTGATCTCCAACGGCGGCATCCCGCTGGCCCTGGCCATGCTCGCCCGCGGCCACGGCTGGTCGCTCCGGCGCGGCTTCCGCCCGGAACGCCGTCACGCCGGGTGGGCCCTGGCCGGTTGGCTGGTGGCGGCCTGGCAGATCAGCCTGGGATTCGGCATCGGCCTGCCGTTCGCGTACGTCGTCGGGCTGATCGTGCTCGTATCGGTCGTCGGGTGGTACGTCCGCCGCAGCTACTTCTGGGCGGAGCGACGGCCGTTCGGCTGGCGCCTGCTCGCCGCCGACCTCGGCGGCGTCGCGGTGTTCGTGGCGACCGGTGCCGCGATGGCCATCCCGTACTTCAAGGTCGCCGGGCTGCATCCGTACGCCAAGCGGACCGTCGAGGAGGTGGCGGCCTTCTCCCCGCCGCCGGGCGGATTTTTCACCGCGCCGGCCGAGTCCCGGGTCTGGGGCTCGCTGCACGAGCAGGCACGGGCGGCGCTGCCCTGGCATCCGGAGATGACACTGCTGCCCGGCTTCATCCTGTACGCCCTGGCGGCGGCCGGATTGATCTTCTCGATCTGGACGGTACGGCAGCGACTCCTGCTGCTGCTCGGCGTGCTAGCCACGGCCGTACTGGCCATGGGCACCAGGTTCTTCGGCGGATCGTTCACCTACCTGGTGCTCTTCGAGCATCTCCCGGGCTGGAACGGTCTGCGCACCCCCGGCCGGCTCACCCTCTGGACGACGCTGCTACTGGGCATCCTCGCGGCCGGTGCGGTCAGCGCGTTCGCCGAGCGTGCCCGGGAGGTCTCGGCGACCGAGCGAGTGCCGCCCCGGCCGGGGCCGTTGCTACGTCTCGCCACACTGCTTCCGCTCGTCCTGGTGCTGGCCGAGGGCCTCAACGTCACGCCGCACCCGATCGTGCCGCAGCAGCCGGCCGCTTTGCGCACGGTGTCGGGTCCGCTGCTCGTACTTCCCAGCGACCAGGACACCGACGAGCTGGTCATGCTCTGGTCCACCACGCGCTTTCCACCGGTGGTCAACGGCGGAAGCGGTTTCACCCCCCGCCGGCTCGATGACGTGCGGCAGGCCACCCTGTCGTTCCCCGACGCGGCGAGCGTCGACTACCTGCGGGCGCTCGGCGTCCGTACCGTCGTCGTGCTGCGCGACCGCGCTGCCGGCACGCCCTGGGAGACGACGATCGACCTACCGGTGGACGCGCTCGGCATCCTCCGCGACGACGTCGGCAATGCCGTGGTCTACCGGCTGTAAGCCTCCACCGGTGCCCGGGGCCGGAACAGCCCGGCCACCCAGGGCGCGTCGGGCGCGCCGTCGAGCGGACCGCCGTCGGGATCGTCGGCGTACGTGTGGCGCACCACGTCCCGCTCGGGCCGGACGATGTCGCCGATCACCAACCCGCACAGCACGGCCACGGTCGTGAGCCGTAGCGTGGCGGCCAGCACGAACACGCCTTCGGGAAACACCTGTTTGGTGCCGGGTGACGCCCCCAGCAGCTCGCCGTAGAACGCCACGAAATAGCACACCTCGGCCGCCTGCCAGGCGAGGAAGGCACCCCAGCGCGGCCGCGCCAGCACCGCAAGGGGCAGCAGCCAGAGCACGAACTGCTGCGACCACACCTTGCTGAAGATCAGGAACGCGGCGACGACCAGGAACGCCACCTGCGCCAACCGGGGCCGGCGGGGCGCTCGCAGCGCCAGCACGGCGATCGCCAGACAGGCCAGTCCGAAGAGGAGATAGCTCAGCAGGTTGAGCGTCGGGATGTGGGCGCTGAGCCATTGGAACGGCCCCTGGTCGCCGGCCGAGCCGCTGCGCCACCGGCCGTCGACGTACCGGCCGATGTACCACAGGGTGCCCCAGTCGATCGCCCGATCCGTGTTCAGGTCGAAGAAGCGGCTCCAGTTCTCCCGGTACGCCACGGCCACCGGCAGGTTGACGGCGACCGCGGTCACCACGGCGGTGCCGATCGCCACCAGCGCCGGCCGGGTCCGCGCGGCGCGCACCGCGAGCACGATGATGGGCCCGAGCAGGAACATCGGCCACAGTTTCGCCGCGCCGCCGAGGCCGAGCAGGATCCCGGCGGCGACCGGGCGGTGCCGGGCCCAGGCGTACAGTCCGAACGCGGCCAGGCCGATGGCGAGGAAGTCCCAGTTGACGGTGGCGGTCAGCAGCAACGCCGGCGCGAGCGCGAACATCGCGGCGTCCCACGGCCGACGGCGGCGCAGTCCGAGGATCACCGCCGCGGTGGCCACCGCGAGACTGCAGAGTAAAAGCGCGTTGAGGTTGTAGAACCACCTGCCCTGGTTGATCCCGGGCCACGTCTCGCCGAGGCTGTGCACCGGCAGGCCCAGCGCGCCCATGACGTATCCCGTGACCACCGGATACTCCACCGGGTGGTCGCGGTACGGGACCTTGCCCTCATTCAGGCCCTCGGCGTAATAGAGCGCCAGTACGTCGGTGTAGCAGAAGCGGGTGTACTGGATGTGGTTCTGCCAGGCGCCGTCCTGGCAGGGCGACTTCTGCACCCAGTGCAGGGCCAGCGTCAGGCAGACCAGGGCCAGCACGATCCGCGCCGCGGTCCAGACCCGGCCCTCCCGGCCGGCGGGCCGGT
>DASVMV010000067.1:0-9713 GCA_036384155.1 Micromonosporaceae bacterium | reverse complement strand
GGTCAGGTCGGCGGCCGTCTTCTGGCTGGCCTTGAGTTGGCTGTGCACCTTGTTGTACTGCTCGATGACCGGCTCCAGCTTCACCCAGGCCTGGTCGATCTGCTTTTCCACCTCGGGGATCGACGGCTCCGCGTGGGCGGGCGCGGACGGTAGGACGCCGACCACGGCGGCCGCGGCGACGATCAGAAGCTTACGGAGAGCGCCCTGCCTGGTGCGGATTCGGCCCAACGGACGCCAACTCCTTCCTCCCACCGCCTACCGGGTTAGCTGTCGGGTTCGGGCGGAAAGGTGCGCCCTATCGCGTTCGCGAATTCACCCCATTAACCGGTGGTTCCCCGGCTCGCTGTCATAGCGATTCGGCGGTGTCCGCCCGGGGCCTCGCCAATGGGAGACCGACAGCCGACACGGACAGTGCACAACCGTAGGGAACGACGGGCGCTGAAATCAAGGCGGCCAGTTCTTTATTCACCGCGCTGTCGGAGCGTCACGTTTTGTGAGCCGGATCCCGCCTCGTCGTACCCACCTCACGCCGGTCACGCATCCGGGAGGTTGACCAGCACCGGCCTCGGCATCAGCGGGCCGGCAGACACGGTGATTACGGGGCTACCACCGTGTGGAAGCGACGCAGCCGCAGGCTGTTGGAGACCACGAACACCGACGAGAACGCCATGGCCGCGCCGGCGATCATGGGGTTGAGCAGTCCCGCCGCGGCCAGGGGGAGAGCGGCTACGTTGTAGGCGAATGCCCAGAACAGGTTGCCCTTGATGGTGCGCAGGGTGCGGCGGGACAGCCGGATCGCGTCGACGGCGGCCATCAGGTCGCCCCGGACGAGGGTGAGGTCGGAGGCCTCGATCGCGACGTCGGTGCCGGTGCCCATGGCCAGGCCGAGGTCGGCCTGGGCCAGGGCTGCCGCGTCGTTGACCCCGTCGCCGACCATCGCCACGACCTTGCCCTGCTCCTGCAACCGCTTGACCACGTCAACCTTGTCGGCCGGCATGACCTCGGCGACCACCTGGTCGATGCCGACTTCGGCGGCGATGGTGTCGGCGACGGCTGTGTTGTCGCCGGTGAGCAGGACCGGGGTCAGGCCGAGTCCGCGCAGCGCGGCCACGGCCTGGCGGCTGGTCGGCTTGACCACGTCGGCTACCACGAACACAGCTCGGACCTTTCCGTCCCAGCCGGCGAGTACGGCGGTACGGCCGGTCGCCTCGGCCGCGGCCTGGGCTTGGCGTAGCGGGTCGGGCAGCGCCAGCCCGCGCTCGTCCAAGAGCCGGGGCCGGCCGACGGCGACCTGCCGGCCGTCGACGGTGCCGGTGACGCCGAGGCCCTCGATGTTGGTGAACCCGGTCACTGCTGGCAGGGGGCCGAACCGTTCGGCGGCTGTGGCGGCGATGGCCTGGGCGATCGGGTGCTCCGAGGCGGATTCCAGCGCACCGGCCAGCCGCAGCGGCTCGTCCGCGTCGTCGCCGTCGGTGGCGGTGTGGATCAGGGTCATCGTCCCGGTGGTGACGGTTCCGGTCTTGTCCAGCACGACGGTGTCGATGCGCCGGGTGTTCTCGAGCACTTCGGGGCCTTTGATCAGGATGCCGAGTTGGGCGCCGCGGCCGGTGCCGACCAGCAGCGCTGTCGGCGTGGCCAGACCGAGGGCGCACGGGCAGGCGATGATGAGTACGGCCACCGCAGCCGTGAACGCAGCCGTGACTCCGTTTCCGGTGCCGATCCAGTAGCCGAGGGTGCCCACCGCGAGGGCGATGACGATCGGAACGAAGATCCCGGAGATCCGGTCGGCGAGGCGTTGCACCTGCGCCTTTCCGGTCTGGGCCTGCTCGACGAGTTTGGCCATCTGGGCGAGTTGGGTGTCGGCGCCGACCCGGGTGGCCCGTACGACCAGCCGGCCGCCGGCGTTGACGGTCGCGCCGATCACGGCGTCGGCGGGGCCGACCTCGACCGGCACGGACTCGCCGGTCAGCATGCTCGCGTCGACCGCTGAGGAGCCGTCCTCGATGACGCCGTCGGTGGCGATCTTCTCGCCGGGCCGCACGACGAACCGGTCACCGACGGCGAGTTGCCCGACCGGGATGCGGATCTCCGCTCCGTCGCGCAGCACCGCGACGTCCTTGGCGCCCAAGTGGAGCAGGGCGCGCAGGGCTGCGCCGGCGCGGCGCTTCGATCGCGCCTCGAAATATCGGCCGGCGAGGATGAACAGGGTCACCCCGGCGGCGGCTTCCAGATAGATGTTGCCGGCGCCGTCGGTGCGGGCGATGTCGAGGCTGAACGGGTGGGTCATGCCGGGGATGCCGGCGGTGCCGAAGAACAGCGCCCACAGCGACCAGCCGAACGCGGCCAGGGTGCCCATCGACACGAGGGTGTCCATGGTGGCGGCGCCGTGGCGCAGGTTGATCCAGGCGGCCTTGTGGAACGGCCAGCCGCCGTAGACGACGACCGGGGCGGCCAGGGTGAGCGACAGCCACTGCCAGTTGGTGAACTGCCACGCCGAAACCATGGCCAGGGCGATCACCGGCACGGTCAGCAGCAGGGATACCCACACCCGGGTACGTAGGCTGCGCAACTCGTGGTCCGCCGCCGCCTCGCGAGGGTCGACCTGATCCGTCGTGTCCGGCCCGGCCGGGCGAGGTGGCGGAGGGAGCTGGGCGGTGTAGCCCGTGTTCTCCACGGTGGCGACCAGATCCGCCGGACTAACCCCGTCCGCGAAGGTGACGCTCGCCTTCTCGGTGGCGTAGGTGACGGTGGCCGTGACCCCGTCCATCCGGTTGAGTTTCTTTTCGATCCGGGACGCGCAGGAGGCGCAGGTCATCCCGCCGATCGCCAGTTCGATCTGGTTGGGCGCCGCCTGCAGCGGCCGGGTGACGGAAGCCATCCCTACTCCTAGTTGTGGGTGTGCCCGTCGGCGCCGTGGCCTGGCGTCGGCGTGGCGGTAGGTGCGCCGGTGGGTGCGCTCGCGCTGGGTGCGGTGCTCGGCGCCGGACCGCCGGCCACGGCGGTGAACTCGGCGGTGCGCACGGCACCGGCGTGCTGGAAGTCCAGGTAGAGCCGGTAGGCGCCGGTGCTGGGTACCTGGGCGTAGAAGGTGATCTGTGGTCCGGCCGGGGTGCGCCCGTCGCCCGGGCTGCCGTCCGGGTGCACATGCAGGTAGGCCAGGTCACCGTCGCGCAGCGCGACCAAATGTCCGTACGCGCCGAGGTAGGGCTGCAGGTCGGTCACCGGCCGGCCGTCCTTGCTGACCGACAGGGTCAGTTTTGAGTCGGTGCCGGGCACCAGGTCGCCGTCGAGATTCACGGTGTATCCCTCGACGGTGGCTGTGCGCTGCGGGGCCGGCAGCGGTGTCGGCTGGTAGTCGCCCGGGGCGGGCAGGTCCACGCCGAGAGTGAGGCCCTTGTCGCGGTCCGCCGGCTGGAAGTCGGCGAAGACCCGGTACTGGCCGGGTGCCGAGACGGCCAGCGGAATCGACCAGGTGCCGTCGGCGCCCATTCGCGGGTGGACGTGCTGGAACCCGGACAGGTCGCGGCGCACCACGATCAGGTGCAGGTCCTTCTCGTGCGTGGGCGTGTATGTGGTGACCGGCGCACCGTCCGGCCCGAGCACCCGGAACGCGAACGGCGCCAAGGCGCGGGTCGCCAGCGTCCCGGACACCGGCTTGAGCCGGTAGCCCTCCTGCGAGACCTGCAACCCGCCGGGAACCTCCTGAACCGCCGCGCCCTCGTGGCCGCCGCTCCCGTGGCCCGTGTCGCTGGTCGCGTGGCCACCCTCCTCGTGCCCAACGGGGGTGGGTGCGGGGCCGGCGATCCGACCGACCCCGAGTGCCCCGGCGAACACGACCGCCAGGCCCGCTGCGTACGCGGCGACCTTGATCGGCACCTTCATCATCAAATCCGTTCGTCGTCAGCTGACGAGTTCGTAACCGGCCTCGTCGACCGCGGCGCGCACCGCGGCGTCGTCGAGGGGCCGCTGGCTGGTGACGGTGACCGCGCCGCTGGCCAGGTCGACCTGCACGCCGGTGACGCCCGGGATCTGCCCCACCTCGGTGCTCACCGAGTTGACGCAGTGGCTACAGGTCATACCGGTCACCGTGTAGGTCTTCGTCTCCATGACAACCTCCTCGAAGGGTTCGGGGGAGTCCCGACCCGCCCACCATACCACTACCCCCCGGGGGTATGATGTGACCCTCGCCGCACCGGCCGCGAGCGCCGGCCCACGGGCGCCTGAGAGCTGAGTCGGCACGCCGGGAGAGGGCTGCCCGCGTGCTGGGGACCAACCATACCCCTAGGGGGTTGCTACCCTTGGCTTATGACCGCACCAACCCAGACCTCGACCCCACCGCCGACCCGCGGCTACACCGCCAGCAAGGACCAGCTCCTCGGCCGACTGCGCCGCATCGAAGGCCAGGTCCGCGGCATCGAGAAGATGGTCGACGACGACCGCTACTGCATCGACGTCCTCACCCAGATCTCCGCGATCCAGGCCGCCCTGGACAAGGTCGGCCTCGGCCTGCTCGACGGGCACGCCCGGCACTGCATGCGTGAGGGCGCTGCCGACGGCCGAGCCGACGAGATGGCCACCGAGATGATGGCCGCCGTCGGACGGCTGATGAAGCGGGGCTGACGCGGGGGCTTCCGACCTTCAGGGGACCCAACTCGTGTCCGCGTCGTTTCTTCCACCGCTGTGCGCGAATGGGACACGCGGTGAACGGGCTCTTCGTACCTACGGTGGGGCGAACCTTCGCGACCTCCGGTTGAGCGGGCCCAGGTCAACGTCGGCCAGACCGCCGAAGCCGAACAGCGCAAGGACTTGGTCGGAAAGCATGCGAGAGGGGCGCGGCGCTGAATGCCCGCCAACACCAGCGCGACGGCGTACGCCGACAGACCTACCCACCACGGGATGCCGGCGGCCTCGCCGCGGCGGGCGTGAACCGCACCGACCTTCCCGCCACCGGGCCGGCCTCCGATGAGTTTTCGGTAAGCCGACGGTCTGTATCTGAGATCACCCGGCACACGCAACGAAGGAGACCAGCATGACCGCAACGCCGCCGATCGTCGACCGCGAGACCTGGCAGGAGCAGATCGAGGCGCTTCGGGTGCGGGAGAAGGCGCACACCCGCGAGGGTGACGCGATCGCAGCGGCCCGCCGGCGGTTGCCGATGGTCGAGGTCGACCCGGCGACACCGGTGATCGGCGCCGCCGGCGAGGTCCCGCTCATTGACACCTTCGAGGGCCGCTCGCAACTGTTCGCGTCGTACCACATGTGGCACACCGGCCTCCCGGCCGCCGACCAATGCGAGGGCTGCACGTTCAACACCGGACACGCGCTGGAGCTGTCCTACTTGCACTCGCGCGACGTCACGTTCGCCGTCTTCTGCGGCGGTCCCTACGAGGAGAGTTCGCGCTACCGCGACTTCATGGGGTGGGAGATGCCGTGGTACTCCGTGCCCGTGGAGTCCCTGGACCGGATGGCGCCCGGGGGCCACTTCGGGATGAAGGCCTGCTACCTGCGCGACGGCGACCGCGTGTTCGAGACGTACTGGACCACCGGCCGCGGGTGCGAGCCGATGGCCAACTCGTACGGCATGCTCGACATGACCGTCTACGGCCGCCAGGAGCAGTGGGAGGACTCTCCCGAGGGCTGGCCGCAGCCGTACGCGACGGACGGCGCCCAGTTCCGCGAGGTTCGCGGCGAAGCTCGACAGGGACGACTTCCCGGCCGTCCCACGTCGCAGTGGTCGCGACTCGCGGCCGGCCGCTCCGACGACCTCGGCTCCACCGCCGTCGCCAGCGACACCCATCACTGCCACTAGCCCGCTTGTTTCATGGGGCCGGAGCCACGCTGGCGGGGTGGCCCACGATGACGGACCCGGCGGATCATGGCGGTCTCGTCAGAGTTCCCCGCATCAGGTCGTCAACGTTCGCTGCATCTCGACAGGGTGTGAGCGACTCGCGGTGACGGGCTGACCCAGAACAGGTCGCGGCCGTCCAAGGATCTGGAGCGATCAAGCATCCAACCCGGAAGGCCTCGACGGCGTCGCAGCCTACGGCGTGTGCTCGCGCGCGCTCTGATTCTTGCTGCTGCTTTCGCTGAGATCTGCTCGTCGGGCTCGTCGGCTTCCACGTCGTCGATGTCGCCGAGCACGACGGCAAGCATGACGGCAAGCACGATGGCAAGCACGGTTCGTGGCTGCGGGTCGTGGTGGAGTCCCCGCCTCGTGTCGAGGCTCGCAGGGTGTGCGTTTCGTCATCGTGGCGCTTGGCGGGCGACCCGAAGTGCCGGCCCGTCAGCGCAGGGCGTCCAGGCGCCGGTGGTACTCCTCCGTGTCCAGCTCACCCCGCGCGTAGCGCTCGGCCAGGATCCGCCGTGCTGAGTCGACCCCGTCAACTCCCGATCGGCGGCCATAGCTGGTGGCCAGCCACACCGCACCGACCACGAGCAGGGCCAGTATGAACCAGCCCAGCATCATCCCGGCCATCGGCCAGATCCAACCGTTGCCGTGCATTGTGCTTTCCTTCCCCACAGCGTTGCCCGAACCGCCGCATGCGCCTCGCCACGAGTCGGCTCGTACGGGCGTACCCCTCGTCCAACCGACCTCACCTGCCGGCAGACGACGTCCCGGCCGTCGGTATCCGGGGCTGCGCGCTGGCCGTCCCCTGCCAGCGCTGACACCTTCGCACTGGCTGCCCTGGTACTGCGGGATCGAGGCCGGACAGCCGGGTCCTCGCTGGGATAGTGGGAGTTGCGCGACAGGAGGTGGGTGCGCGAACCGGAAACCGCCGTGGTCGAGTTAGCGCTGCGGGACTGCTCTTGCGCGACGGAGATGGAAAGCCAGCGGGCGTTGGCCGCGCTAGCCGGTGTCCGGGCCGCGCACGTAGACCGCACCCGATCCGTTGTGGATCTCCGGTACGACCCGCGGCATGTTACCGCCGACGCGCTGCGCTCCCAGGTGCACCTGATCGGCTATCGGTGCGAGTGCGCCGACCTGCCTGACTCGTGCTGCCAACCCGGCCATCCGTCCGTCGGCCGGCACGATCTCCGTCCGACGGAGCACTGGCCGCCGCATCGACGTGACGGCGACGAACCTCCTGCTGTGCTGGAGGGCAGCAGGTGGGCGGCGACCGCTCACGTGGCGACTCCGCGAGGGAACATGCCAAGGATGGTCCTCCGATATCGTTCGGGTGCGACGAGGCGGCGTTGCGCACGACGGCCGGACACGGGGAGGCCTGATGGTGCTGCTGCTCATCGTCGGCTGCGAGATCGCTTTCTGGGTGTTCCTGCTGGCTGGTCTCGCCGTTCGCTACCTGGCGCGCAGGCCACGACTGGGCGCGCTGCTGCTGGCGTTCGTCCCGCTCATTGATCTGTTCTTGCTCGGCGCGACCGTCACCCATCTCCTCGGCGGTGCGGTCGCCGACGTCACCGATGGGCTCGCCGCGGCGTACATCGGGTTCTCGGTGGCGTTCGGACCCGGCCTCGTGCGGCGGATGGACGCGCGGTTCGCGTACCGGTTCGCCCACGGGCCGAAGCCGCCGCGCCCGCCCAGGTACGGCAGGGAGAAGGCCAGCTACGAGTGGCAGGAGTTTCGCAAGGCGCTCGTCGCCTGGGTAATCAGCTGCGCACTGCTGCTCGGCGGCTTCTACATCGTTGGCGACGGCCAGCGTGGAGCCGCGCTGCTGGCCTGGATCGCCCGGCTCACCCTCGTGCTGCTCATCTGGCTGATCTGGCCGGTGAGTTACACGCTGTGGCCCACCAAGCCCAAGGCCGACCGGCATGCTTGATCCTATTGCCGCAGGTCGCGCCGTATTGGCCGAGGACAGTGCGGTTCGCCAACCTTGTTGATCAAATGGCGCATAACGGACCACGGGGTCCGGACACGCGCAGTGCGGCTGCCGTGGCGGCGACAAAGAGCGCCAACAGAGGCGGGATCAATAGGGCTCGGGGCAGACCGAACAGTCCGGCGGCGCCGCCGATCAGCACGGGGCCGCTGAGGAAGCCCAGGTAGCCGAGGCCTGCCACCCGGGCGAGGGCCCTTCCGGCCTGTGCGGGGTCGAGATTGCCGGCGGCGGAGAAGACCTGCGGCACAATGCACGACAGGCCCGCACCGAAGCAGCCAAAGCCGATGACCGCGGCGATCGGGTGGCCGATCAGCACAGCGGCGGCGAGGCCGGTGGCGGCAAGGATGCCGCAACCGCGGACCAGGGTCACCGGCCCGAACGCGGCGGCGAGCCGGTCGCCGGCCAGCCGGCCGGCGGTCATCATCAGCGAGAACGTGGCGAAGGCGACGGCGGCGAACCCGGCGGAGCTGTCGAGGCTGTCGCGCAGGTAGACGCTGCTCCAGTCAGCGGCGGCCCCCTCGCCGACCAGGCAGCAGAACGCCAACAGGCCCAGGAAGAGAACGCCGGGCATCGGCCGCCGGGTGCGGGACGCGGGTGGCTTGGCAGGCCGGCTGCCATCGTGCAGTAGGTCGTTGTGCGGCCCGCTCGGCTGGATGGCCAGCGCCCACTGAGCGGCCCAGCTGGCAAGAGCGGCCACCGCTGCGCCGACGGTCAGGAACGTCGCGGCGGGACTGAGATCGGCGTGGGCGAACAGGCCGCCGGCGGCTGCGCCGAGGAACCCGCCGACGCTGAAAATGGCGTGGAACGAGGACATGATCGGCCGCCGGTAGGCCCGCTCGATCTCGACGGCATTGGCGTTCATCGCGACGTCCAAGGTGCCGTGTACCGCACCGAAGGCGAACAGGGCCAGTGCCAGGGTGAGCAGACCGGGGGCGTACGCCGGTAGGACCAGCACCGCACCCTGGGTAAGCGCCATGGGGACCATGATCTTCGCACTGCCGTATCGGTCGACCAGCCGGCCGACCACCTGCATGCCGCTGATGGCGCCGGCGGCAAGCCCGAGCAGGCCGATGCTTAGCTGGCCGTCGCTTAGCCCGAGCCCTTGCTTGATCGCCGGGATCCGGGCGGTCCAGGCGCCGACGGCCACGCCGGACAGCAGGAACAGCAGACAGACCGCGACCCGGCCTCGGCGCAGTTGGTTGCGGCTATCCAGCGTAAGGGCCACATGCTCCTCCAGATGCGGGTCGCTTGCCGTGCCGGCGAAACGAACAGGTCAGACGAGCCGCACGGTGACGCCGGCAGCGGTCAGCGCGTCGTGCTGGTCGCGCGGGATCTCCGGATCGGTTACGACGACGTCAAGCCGATCGAGGGGACAGACGGCAGCCAAGGCGGTGCGGGTGAACTTGCCGGAGTCGCAGGCGACGATCACCCGGCGGGCTGACGCGATGGCGGCCTGCTTGATCGCCGCCTCTGGCAGGTCGTGGGTGGTGAGGCCGTGCTCGGCGGAGAGGCCGCAGCAGCCGATGACGGCGGTGTCGAAGCGCAGCGCCTTGATCGATGCCTCGGCCAGGGGACCGCTGAAGTTGAGTTCTCCGGGCCGGACCTCACCGCCGGGAAGCACGATGCGGATGCGGGGCGCGGTGCTCAACTCCACCGTGGATTGCAGCGCGAGTGGCAGTACGGTGAGGCGGCGGTCGCGCAGTGCCCGGGCCACCTCCAAAGCTGTGCTGCCGCCGTCGAGGAGCACCGCCTCGCCGTCGGCGATCAGGGCCGCAACCTCGGCCCCGATGCGTCGCTTTGCGTCGATGGCCTCCCGTTCGCGTATGCCGAACGGTGGCTCCTCGCCGCGCAGCAGCAGGCTGATCGCCCCGCCCCGGACCC
>DASVMV010000066.1:0-8352 GCA_036384155.1 Micromonosporaceae bacterium | reverse complement strand
AGGTATCGACGTTCCGGGAGGCGCTGCGGATCGCTCGGGATGCCGGGCTGGAGCCCGAAGTGGTGCATCTGGCCAATTCGGCGGCGGCACTGGCCGCCCCGGAGGCCCGGTTCGATCTCTGCCGGATCGGGCTGGCAATGTACGGCGTCGATCCGTTCGGGTCGACCGGCCCCGGCCGGTTCGGCCTGCGACCCGCGATGACCCTGCGGTCGAGCGTGATCAACGTGAAGCGGGTGCCCGCCGGGACCGGGGTGTCGTACGGCCCCGACCACGTCACCGACCGGTCCACCACGCTGGCCCTGCTGCCGCTCGGGTACGCCGACGGTCTGTCGCGCACCGCCGAGGGCCGCGCGTGGGTCTGGCTCGCTGGTCGACGATGTCCGATCGTCGGCCGCATCGCCATGGATCAGTGCGTCATCGATGCCGGCGACCTACCGGTAGCGCTCGGGGATCCCGTCGTCGTCTTCGGCCCCGGCGCGGAGCGCGGCTCGCATGGCAAGGCCGAGCCGACGGTCGCGGAATGGGCGCGGTGGGCAGGCACCAATCCGCAAGAGGCATTGACTGGCATTGGAGCGCGGGTGGCGCGCCTACACATTCGCGGGGTGACATCATGACGGTTCGCTTGGCGGTACTGTTCGGCGGGCGAAGTGGTGAGCACGAGGTCTCCCGGCGCTCCGCGGAAAGCATTCTGGCGCACCTCGACCGCGACACGTACGACGTGACCGAGGTCCTTATCGAGCGGGACGGTCAATGGCGGGTCGACGGCGACCGAGCCACGTTCACGCAGGGTTTGCGGGCACTCCGCGGTCAGGACGTGGTGTTTCCCGCGCTGCACGGCCCGTACGGTGAGGACGGCACCGTCCAGTCGATGCTGGAGTGGCTCGGTGTCGCGTTCGTCGGAAACGGTGTCTTCGCCAGCGCCGCGGGGATGGACAAGGCGATCACGAAGAAACTCCTGACCGCCGCCGGACTGCGCGTGGCGGATGGCGTGACGCTGCGGCCCGACGAGGAGCTGTCCTCTGCGCATCGGGAGCGATTGGGGCTTCCCGTTTTCGTCAAGCCCGCCCGGTCCGGCTCGAGCCTGGGGGTCTCCAGGGTCGACCATTGGCAGCAGTTGCGAGCCGCCCTGCGGCTCGCTCGCGCGAGCGACGCGAAGGTCCTCGTCGAGCGGGCCGTCCGCGGGCGCGAGATCGACGTCGGCGTGCTACAGCACCCCGACGGTCGGGTCGAGGCCGGGCCGCCGCTCGAGGTCCGGGTGGCCAGCGCGGCGTTCTTCGACTACGAAGCCAAGTACGACGGCGGAGCGGTCTTCCACATACCGGCCCAACTCGACCCCGCCACCACCCGCCTGCTGCAGGACCGAGCGGTGCGGGCTTTCCACGCCCTCGACTGTCGCGGCCTGCTCCGGGTCGATTTCTTCCTCCCGGAACGGGGAGCCGACCACGGCACAGCGTGGACCGGCGACAGCCGCGAGCCCGTGGTCAACGAGGTCAACACGTTTCCCGGATTCACCACCGCGTCTCAGTACCCGCAGATCTGGCAGCGGGCCGGGATCGACTTCTCCGCGCTGCTCGACATCCTGATCAGGGGCGCATTGAGGTGCCCGAGCCTGCCGCCACCTCATGCGGCCCCGCTGAAGGCCGTTCTACACCGCTGAGCCCGCTGCTCGCGTTCCGGCGTCGTCGCGTACCACGGGCCCGCGCTCATCGGGCGCGGCCGGCCGGTCGTCGAGGCTCCGCCAGGCCCGGTCGACGAACGGAAGCAGGGTCGCCGCGAAGTAGAGCGCCGCGAATACCAGCAGCGCCGGGGTGAGGCCGATCCACTGCACGAGGAAGCCGCCAGCCAGGCCGCCCAGCGGGATGCCCGCCCAGGACATGGCGAGGGACATGCCGAACACCCGGGCGTGCAGCGGCTCCGGCACCCGCTCGTAGAGCACCGCGCCGAGAATCGGATTGAGCGCCGCGGCACCCAGGCCGCCCAGGAACGAGACGGCGTAGACCACCCAGAGCTCGGGGACGAGCGCCAGCACCACCCATTTCGGCGCGCCAGCCACGAGAAAGCCGATCGAGAAGACCGCCCACCGCGGGGCCTGGGGAGCGAACGCCGTGAAGATCACGTTGCCCAGGACGGCGCCGACCGAGAACGCGCCGGACAGCAGCCCGAGCGCCACCGCCGAGCCCGCGACATCGCGGGCCCACACCGGCGCCAGCACCCCGCTGAAGGCCTGGTCGAACAGGTTGGTGGCGACCAGCATCAGGCTGATGGCCAGCAGCAGCCGGTCGCCGCGCAGAAACCGCCACCCGGCCCGCAGGGCGCGCAGGTACGGCTCCCGCTTCGCCGCGTCTCCGTCCGCGGGGTCGGCATCCGCCCGGTCGGCGGTCGGCGCCGGTACTAGCAGGCCGAGGAGCACCGCACCGGCCGCGAAGGTCGCCGCGTCGATCAGCAGCACCGTGGGCGCGTCGAACACCGCGATGAGCAACCCGGCCAGCGGTGCGCCGAGCAGGCCGGCGAGCCGGCTCAGCCCGTCGTGCACGCTCGCCGCCCGGGTGAGGTCCACCCCGGACGGTGCCACCGTCTGCGGGAAGACCGCCTGCTTGGCCGTGTCGCCCAACCCGCGCAGTGCGCCGGCGAGCGCCACCAGGGCGAGCAACGTAGCGAAGCCGAGACTGGCATCGCGGTACAGCAGCGGGATCGCCACGACGATGGCCGCGCTCGCCACGTCAGCCGCGATGCTCGCCCGGCGCACCCCGAGCCGGTCGAGCAGCGGGCCGCCGAAGGCGCATGCGAGGACGTACGGGCCCATCTCGGCGAAGGCGACGGCACCGGTACGGGCGGGACTGCCGGTCAACACGAGCACGAACCACGGCAGCGCCACCATGGACATCCGGGTGCCGACGCGGGAGATCGTCTCGGCGGTGAGGAAGCCGACCAGACCAAGCCGACGGACGGCACCGGTACGAGGCAATGAAGTCATGACGTCACTCTGACATCTGAATGACGTCATAGCAACCACTGCACGACATCAGATCGGGCTCGGCGCGACGTCACCCCTACGTCGATCCGTGCCAGGAGCGCCACAGCTGGGCGTACGAGCCGCCGGCGGCCACCAGCTCATCGTGCGAGCCCAGCTCGACGATCCGACCGTCGTCGACCACCGCCACCCGGTCGGCGTCGTGCGCCGAGAAGAGCCGGTGGGCGATGGCGATCACGGTCCGTCCCTCCAGCACGGCCGCCAGCGACCGTTCCAGGTGCCGCGCCGCGCGTGGGTCGATCAGCGAAGTCGCCTCGTCGAGCACCAGGGTGTGCGGATCGGCCAGCACCAACCGGGCCAGCGCGAGCTGCTGCGCCTGCGCCGGCGTGACGTCACGGCCGCCGGCGCCCACGACCGTGTCCAGACCCGCCGGCAGCTCCTCCACCCAGTCGAGCGCGTCCACCGCCGCCAGGGCCGCCCGCACGGCGTCGTCCGACGCGTCCGGGCGAACCATGGCCACGTTGTCGCGCAGCGTGCCGATGAACACGTGGTGCTCCTGCGTCACCAGCGCCACGTGGGACCGCAGCTCATCGAGCGGCAGATCGACCAGCGGCGCGCCGCCCACGGTCACCGAACCCTCGCGTGGGGCGTGGATCCCGGCGAGCAGACGCCCGAGCGTGGACTTGCCGGCGCCCGACGGACCCACCATCGCCAGCCGCTCACCCGGCTCGGGGGTCAGGTCGACGCCGTGGAGCACATCCCGCCCCGGCTGGTACGCGAACCGCACGTCCCGCGCCGCCAGCCGCTCGTCGGCCGGCTGGACGGCCGCCGGCTGCCGGTCGTCGGGCAGCTCGGCAACACCGAGCAGGCGGGCCATCGACGCCCCGCCGACCTGCAGTTCGTCCAGCCACGAGAGCAGCCGGTCGATCGGGTCGATGAGCTGCTGGACGTACAGCGTGGCCGCCGTGACCTGGCCCAGCGTGACCCACCCTTCGATGTAGAACCAGCCGCCGATGAGCAGCGTCGCCACCACCGGCGCGACGTATCCGATCTCGGCCGCCGGGAAGAAGATGGTCCGCAGGTACAGGGTGTAGCGCTCGGCGGCGTACGACCGGCGGATGTCGTCGTCGGTCCGCGCCCGCCGCCGGGCCTGCTGGCGCAGCGCCTCGGTCGTGCGGGAGCCGTCGACCGTTTCGCTGATGCCGTCGGTGACGTCCGAGTAGGCCGCGTTCTCCCGCAGGTAGCCGGCCGGCGCCCGGCGCAGATACCAGCGGGTGCCGGCCCACAGCACCGGCACGGCGATCAGGCACGGCAGGGCGAGGAGCGGACCGACCAGCACGAGCGCACCGACGACGAAGCACGTCGTCACGGCGGCGATCAACGTCTCCGGCACGGCGAACCGCACGGTGTGCGACAGCGCCGAGACATCGCGCGACGTGCGGGTCAGCAGATCGCCCGTACCGGCCCGTTCCACCGTGGACAGCGGGATGGCCAGGATTCGGTCGATGAACTCCTCCCGCAGCTGGGCGAGCACCCGCTCACCCAGCTTGGCGGATGCCACCTGGGCGAAGCGCACCAGCACCGCCTGCGCGACGACGAAGCCGGCGATGGCCAGCGCGATCCGGTCCACGGTGACGGTCGCGGTGCCCCGGGAGATCGCGTCAACCAGCCCACCGAGCAGCCGCGGCGAGGCCAACCCGGCGACCGCGGCCAACGCGTGCAGGCCCAGCGCCGCGGCCAGCGCCCGGGGGTGGCGGCGCATCAGCGTGCGGGCGTACCGGCGGACCTGCCGCACGTCCGCCACCGGAAGCGCGGTCCTCATGCGTCCTCACCCCTCGTCACGGTCGCCGCATACCCGGGCTCGGCGTCGAGCAGTTCGCGGTGCGTCCCGTCGGCGAGGACCTTGCCGTCCTCGACGAACGCGACGACGTCCGCCCGGTCTAGTACCAGGGGGCTGGTGGTGCATACGACCGTGGTTCGGCCGCGCCGGGCGGCGCCGAGCCGGCCGGCGATCCGGGCCTCGGTGTGCGCGTCCACGGCGCTGGTCGGCTCGAGCAGGATGAGCACCTCCGGGTCGGCGACCAGGGCGCGGGCAAGCCGCAGCCGCTGCTGCTGGCCGCCGGAGAACTCCCGGCCCCGCTCAGCGACCACCGTGTCCAGCCCGTCGGGCAACGCCGCGACGATGTCGGTCGCGCTCGCCGCGACGAGAGCCGCGCCGATCGTCGCGTCGTCGGCCCGGTCCCGCGGGTCCAGCTCCGCACGGAGCCGGCCGGAGAACAGCCGCGCGTCGTTGTCGGCTACCAGGATCCGCTCCCGCACCGTCGCCAGTGCCAGGTCCCGCAGCGGTACGCCGGCCAGCGTGACCTCCCCGTCCGCGAACCGGCCGAGCCGGTCGGCGATTGCCGCGGCGTCCTTCGGGTCGGCGGCGGCGACGGCGGTGACCCGGCCGGCCCGTACGACCAGTCCGGACTCGGCATCGACCAGGTCGCCCGGCGCGTCGGGCAGCCAGGCCGGCTGCTCGGGGTCGGTGAACTCCGGCTCCAGGTCCAGCAGGCGGACGACGCGGCGGGCGGCGACGTGCCCGCGGGTGATCTTGTCGATCGCCTCGGTCAGGGTGCGCAGCGGCGTCACCAGGAAGGCGGCGTACCCGTAGAAGGCGACCAGCTGGCCGGGCGTGATCTCCCCGCGCAGCGCGAAGCGGGCGCCCAGCCAGGTGACCAACGTCACGAACACGCCGGGCAGCAGGATTTCGGCCGCCACCAGCAAGGAGTCCACCTTCGCCACCCGCACGCCGTGCTCGCGCAGCCGCTGGGACTGTTCCCGATACTGGTCGGCCAAGACCGGCTCGCCACCCACGCCGCGCAGCACCCGCAGCCCGGCCACGATGTCCCCGGCCCGGGTCGTCAAGACGCCTTCCTGCTCACGGTAGGCCTGCTGGCGCCGCTGCAGCGGACGGATCAGGCCGCCCACAAAGACGACCAGCACCGGCACGCCCAGCACGACGATCAGACCGAGGGGCACGGACGTGGCGAGCAGGATCGTGCCGACCACCGCGATGGCCACCACCGCGCCGGCCGTACGCGCCGTGATGTCCAGCGCACCGCCGATGTGGGCGATGTCGGCGGTGCCGATGCTCACCACCTCGCCGGTCGCCAGTCGCTTGGGCAGCGTGGCGCCGAGCCGGTTGGCCTGACCGATGGTCAACTGCACGGTGCGGTACGCCGCGGCCAGCCAGTTGAACACCGCAAACCGATGCCGGGTGATGCCCGCGGCGGCCTGCAGTAGCCCCAGTCCCAGCAGCACGAGCGCCCAGGTCGTGAGGGCGTCGAGGTCGCGGGCGCGGATGCCGGCGTCGATCGCCTTGCCGACGACGGCCGGCATGAGCGCCTGGCTCACCATCCACACGACGCCCAGCCCCACCCCGGCGAGCAGGGTCGGCCAGGTCCGGCTCGCGAGCCACAGGAGGTAGCGCATGGCCGAGCGGTGATCGGGCGTGCCGGGATCGGCGACAGGAAGGGGCCGCATAGTAGCCGCGAAATTACGCTGCGGATGCGGCTGCGCGCTACCGAATTCCCGCTTACCGATCGACGGAGCTGAAATCCCAGGAATGTGGCGGACGGGCCACCAGCAGCGATGGAGGCTCCGGCATCGGCATCGGGCTGCTGCGCCATTTGGAAACCACGACGAGCCGGTGATCAGCCGAGGAATAGACCTCACTCGACATGTGCAGCGGACTGTGCTCGAGTTCCGGCAGGGCCGTGTCGCAGACCCACGAGATCAGGTCGGCGAAGCGGGCCGGCTCGGCGCGCGCCTCCCACATCCGAACGATCACGGCTGGACCCTACACCGGCCGGGTCACCGGCTGACCACGGTGAGCGGCAGGGCCGAGTCGGCGGGCAGGTCCAGCCGGCTCGGCGCCACACCCGCGGCGACCAGGTGGGAGCCGAGCGCCGCGACCATCGCCCCGTTGTCGGTGCAGAGCCGCGGCCGGGGAGTCCGGACGGTGATGCCCCGGGCGGCCGCCCGGTGCTCGGCCAGTGCCCGCAGCCGGGAGTTCGCGGCGACGCCGCCGCCGACAACCAGGGTGTCCACGCCGTACTCGCGGCAGGCGTCGAGCGCCTTGGCGGTGAGCACGTCGCAGACCGCTTCCTGGAAGGATGCCGCGACATCCGCGACCGGCACCGGCTCGCCGGCTCGTTCCCGCGCCTCCACCCACCGGGCGACCGCCGTCTTGAGCCCGGAGAACGAGAAGTCGAACCGGTGCGCCACCAGATCGCGCGCCGCGGTCAGACCGCGGGGAAACGCGATCGCGGCCGGGTCGCCCTCCCGCGCCGCCCGGTCGATCGGCGGTCCGCCGGGGAACGGCAGGCCGAGCAGCCGGGCCACCTTGTCGAAGGCCTCGCCGGCGGCGTCGTCGATGCTCGCCCCGATCGGGGTGACGCCGCTGGCCAGGTCCTCGACGAGCAGCAGCGACGAGTGCCCACCGGAGACCAGGAGCGCGACCGCGGGCGCGGGCAGCGGACCGTGTTCCAGCGTGTCCACGGCCACGTGAGCGGCGAGGTGGTTGACCCCGTACACCGGCTTGTCGGCGGCCAGGGCGTACCCCTTGGCTGCGGCCACTCCGACCAGCAGCGCTCCCGCGAGACCCGGGCCGGCGGTCACCGCGATGGCGTCGACGTCGGCCAGCGTGACCCGTGCCTCGTCCAGTGCCCGCTGCATCGTGGGCACGATCGCCTCGAGGTGGGCCCGGCTGGCCACCTCGGGCACCACCCCGCCGAACCGGGCGTGCTCGTCCACGCTGGACGCCAGAGCATCGGCGAGCAGGGTGTGCCCGCGCACGATGCCGACGCCGGTCTCATCGCACGATGTCTCGATGCCCAGGATCAGCGGTTCGTCGGCCATGCCACCTCATCCATCCGCACCTGCATCACCAGCGCGTCGGTGTTGCTCGGCTGGTAGTAACCGCGGCGTACGCCGAGCGGCTCGAAGCCGTACGACGCGTACAGCTTCTGCGCCGGCGCGTTGTCGACCGCCACCTCCAGCAGAACAGCGCGCGCACCGCGCCGTCCGGCCTCGGCCAGCAGCGCCTCGAGCAGCGCCCGCCCGATGCCCGCCCGCTGTGCGTCCCGGCGTACCGCGATGTTCTGCACCCAGGCCTCGCCGGATGGCTGGACCGCGAGGCCGCCGTACCCGACCACGGCTCCGCGCTCGTCGAGTGCCACCAGGTAGTGGTGGTCGTGCGCCAGTTCGTTCCAGAACATGGCCGCCGACCACCGGTCGGCGCCGAAGAGGTCGGCCTCGATGCGCAGCACCTCGTCGATGTGCCACCAGCGGAAGGCGGTGAGCCTCACGGCAGGACCGGCTTGCGGGCAGTTGCCGCG
>DASVMV010000065.1:0-2559 GCA_036384155.1 Micromonosporaceae bacterium | reverse complement strand
CACCACGGCCAGGGACCTCCGGTCCGGTCCGAAGGTAGGGCCAACTGTCCATGAAAGAGCGCCGTGGTGCAGCCGGGTGGCGTGTCCGCCCGGGCCACCCAATGTGTCCTCTGCGACCGTCCGGATGTGACACACCGGCTTCGTTGACGTCCCGGTCAGACCTTCCCCCATCGCCGACGACCACGACCATGGGGCATCGCTCGGCTAGCTGCGCCGGAAGGCGTACCGGCGGGCCTGGGGTGCACCCTGCCCGCGGCCGACGCCGGTCCGGCCGTCAACGGGTCCGTTGGCTGGCGGCGGGGGACTGTCGTGCTGGCCGTCGTGGGGCAGTCGGTCGGCCTTGCTCGAGTGCTTCATCTTCTTTCGCTTGGCAGCCATCCGGCGCCTCCTGTTGAGCAGAGCCGCTCTGGCGGCGGCTGAGGTAGGCAAGGGACCTGGCCGAGGCGGCGGACCAACGGAGGTGCGCGTCATCGTTGGGGCTGCAGACAGCCGTGGCCGACGCCGGGGCCTCGACCCGCGGCATGACCGCGGATCGGCAGTGGAAAGGGGCGTCAGTAGCGCATGTGGTCAGGCTAGTGCGGCCAGGGCAGATGGGACAGCCCTATTTCCGTATCCGACCCCGCCGCCTGACCTGGCACGATCAGCGCATGCTGATCGCGTTCTCCGTTACCCCGCTCGGCGTGGGCGACTCCGTGGGTGACCTGGTCGCCGAGGCCGTACGGGTGGTCCGCGCCTCCGGTCTTCCCAACCAGACCGACGCCATGTTCACGCTGATCGAGGGCGAGTGGGACGAGGTGATGGCCGTCGTCAAGCAGGCCGTGGACGTGGTGGCCGCCCGGGCACCGCGGGTGAGCGTGGTGCTGAAAGCCGACGTGCGGCCGGGCGTGACCGACGCGCTGACCAGCAAGGTGGCGACGGTCGACGAACGGCTGGCGGCGGGCTAACCGACCAGACCGATCAGCCGACCAGGCCGATCAGCCGGTCCGCCAGCCGCGCCGCGAGTTCGGTCTGTACGGCGGCCGGTACGTCCAGGTAGCCCTGCTCGTGGGACAGTGCGGCGAGCTCCTGCCGCTCGTACGAAACGCCCGGCGGCAAAGGTGCCAGATGCCAGTGCACGTGCCGGTTGCCCTGCCGGCTGCCGAGGCTCAGGACGTACAGCCGCTCGGTCGGTAGGGTCTGCGCGAGTGCGATACCGGTGGCATGCACGACCCGCTGCAGGCGCAGGTACTCCTCCAGCGGGAAGTCGCCGATCACCTGCTCCCGGTGCCGCACCGGCGCGACCAGGACGTGGCCGAGCAGCCAGGGCCACCGGCTCAGGAAAACAACGATCTCCCCGTCCTGATGCACGATGTCATGGGGGTACTCCGGGTTGCCAGCGACCAGTTCACAGATGAAGCAGGCGGACCGCGCCAGTCGGAGATATTCCTCGGTGTTCCACCGGACTCGCCGGTAGCCGGCCACCGAACTACCCCGCCTGCCCGCGGGCCGGCGCCGGCGCGACCGGATTGGGCAACGCGCCGCCGAAGCGCCGGTCGCGCTGGGCGTACAGCTCGCAGGCGTACCAGAGGTGGCGCCGGTCGAAGTCCGGCCAGAGGGTGTCGAGGAACACCAGCTCCGCGTACGCCGACTGCCAGAGCAGGAAGTTGGACGTCCGCTGCTCGCCGGACGGCCGCAGGAAGAGGTCGACCTCGGGCACCTCGGGGTGGTACAGGAATCGGGAGAACGTCTTCTCGGTGACCTTCTCCGGATCCAGCCGGCCGGCGGCGGCCTCCCGGGCGATCGCGACAGCGGCGTCGGCGATCTCCGCCTGGCCGCCGTAGTTGACGCAGAACTGCAGGGTCAGCGTGCTGTTATGCCGGGACATCTCCTCGGCGGTCTGCAGTTCGGCGATCACGCTCTTCCAGAGTCGCCCGGCGCGGCCGGACCAGACCACCCGTACGCCGAGGTCGATGAGCTGGTCGCGGCGGCGGCGGATGACGTCCCGGTTGAAGCCCATCAGAAAGCGGACCTCGTCGGGCGAGCGACGCCAGTTCTCGGTGGAGAACGCGTACGCCGAGAGGTACGGGACGCCGAGTTCGATGGCGCCCTCGACGGTGTCGAAGAGCGAGTGCTCGCCGGCCTCGTGGCCCTTGGTGCGGGGCAAGCCGCGCTCCTTGGCCCATCGCCCGTTGCCGTCCATGACGATCGCGACATGGTTGGGCACGACGCCGGCGGGCAACGCCGGGGGGCGGGCGCCGGACGGATGCGGCGACGGCGGCACCGGCTCCCGGCGGCGGTTCCGGCTGCTCGGTCGGATCACTGTGCCATCTCCCTGGTCACGCTCGGTCAGGCTGCGCCGCCGGGCCACCCCGGTCGACCAGCGGCAGCGAGCGTAACCCGCGCTCGAGGTGCCACTGCAGGTGCGCCGCGACCAGGCCGCTGCACTCGCGGCGGCTGGCCGGCTCGGCAGCCTCGGCGACCCGCCAGTCGCCGGAGGTCAGTGCGGTCATGAGGTCGAGCGTGGCCGGCGCCGGGTGGGCCGCTCCGGGCGGCCGGCAGTCCGGGCAGACGCAGCCCCCC
>DASVMV010000064.1:0-4125 GCA_036384155.1 Micromonosporaceae bacterium | reverse complement strand
CGATGCCGGCGCCGACCGCCACTCCGAGCCCGAAGTCGCCGCCGGGCACGAGGCCGCCGGCCGGCGCGGTTACCGGTCGCGGCCGGCTGAAGATCGTCGGCGCGGCCCCTACCTCCGCCGGTACCTCCGCGGGCGCCTCTGCCGGCACCTCCACGGCGGGTGCGGCACCGGTCAGCACCGCATCGACGGCGGCAAAAAACTCCCCCGCCGTCTTCTTCGCCACCCCGGTGAGGATCCGCTGGCCAACGCCGCCGATCATCCCGCCCACGACCGCCTCGGCGTCGTACGACAGGAGCGTAACGCCGTCGCCCTCGTCCGTCAGGGTGACCATGACGTCGGCCGAGACGGTGCCGGGCGCTCCGGCGCCGGAGGCGTGCAGCACGAACGAGTGCGGCGCCTTCTGGTCGGTCAGGTGCACCTCGCCGGCGAACGAGCCCTTGATCGAGGCGACGCCGGCGGTGATGGTGGCCTGGTAGGCGTCGGGGCCGACCGGTTCGAGCGTCTCGCAGCCGGGGATGGTCCGCACGAGCACGGCCGGGTCGTTGAGTACGGCGTACACCGACTCGACCGGTCCGTGCAGGAACGCTGTGCCGGACACCTTCATGGGCGGACTCCCCTCTTCAGGCCGGGCACCTCGCCGGCCTCGTGTCGCCGGCGCAGCTCCCACAGCTCGGACGGCGAAATCGGCATTTTGTCGATACGGAACCCCTCCGCGTCTTCGATGGCGGCCGCGATCACCGCCGCGCCGGGGATGACGCCGGCCTCACCGGCGCCCTTCACCCCGAGCGGGTTCAGCGGCGAGGGCGTCTCAAGGTGGTCGGTCTCGATCTTCGGCACCTCGGAGGCGTACGGAATCAGGAAGTCCATGTAGGAGGCGTTCAACAGCTGACCGTGGTCGTCGTAGACGATGCGCTCGTACAGCGCGCCTCCGACACCCTGCGCGACGCCGCCGTGGATCTGGCCGTCGACGATCCGCGGGTTGATGAGGGTGCCGCAGTCGTGGACGACGCAGTACCGCAGGATCCTGATGTCGGCGGTCTCCGGGTCGGTCTCCACGATCGCGGCGTGTGCGCCGTTGGCGAACGTAGAACGCAGCGGCGAGTAGTAGTCGGTGGCCTCCAGTCCCGGTTCCTCGCCCGGCTCGATCGGCGGCCGGTCGAGGTGCCCGCCAACGGCGAACTGGGTGGCCCGGGTGGTCTCGGCGTCGAAGGCGTACCGCAGCGGATTGGCGAGCACGGCGACGGTCTTCAACGGGATCTCCCCGCCGGCCGACGACCGCACGACCCCGTCCACGATGTCCAGGTCGCCGGGCGTGCACGACAGGGCCTCGGCGGCGATCCGCAGCGCCTTGGCGCGCACCTTGCGGGCGGCCAGGGCCACGGCGTTGCCGCTCATGACCGCCGCCCGCGAGGCGAAGGTGCCGACCGCGTACTTGAAGCGCCGGGTGTCGCCGGTGACCACGGTGACGTCCTCGACCGGCACCCCGAGTTCCTCCGCCGCGACCTGCGCGAACACGGTCTCGTGGCCCTGGCCCTGGGTGGTCAGCCCGGTCGCGACGTGCACGTGGCCGGTGGTTTCGACCCGTACGTGCGCGCCCTCGTACGGCCCCACGCCGGTGCCCTCCACGTAGCAGGCCAGGCCGATGCCGACCCGCCGGCCCTCCGTGCGGGCCTGCTCCCGGTAGGTCGCGAAGTCATCCCAGCCGACCAGCTTGCGGATCTTGTCGAGCGTGGCCGGAAAGTCGCCGGAGTCGTAGACCAGCCCCCGGCCGTCCTGGAACATCAGGCCGTGGTCGTAGGGCATCTCGTCGGGCTGGATGAGATTGCGTTCCCGCACCGCGGCGCGGTCCAGCCCGAGATGGTCGGCGATGGCGTCCATCGTGCGCTCCATCGCGAACGCGCCCTGCGGGCGGCCGGCGCCGCGGTACGGGGTGACGATGAGGGTGTTGGTGTACAGCGAGTGGAACTCGACCCGGTAGGCGCCCGGCTTGTACGGCCCGAGAAGCTGGGTGGCGGTGATGATCGGCACGACCACGCCGTACGGGGTGTAGGCGCCGTTGTCGTGCAGGAACTCCACGTCGAGCCCGAGGAGCCGGCCCTCGTCGTCGAAGCCGACCCGCACCGTGTGCCGCTGGCCCCGCTCGTGCGCGGACGAGATGAAGTGCTCCCGTCGGTCTTCGGCCCACTTGACCGCGCGACCGAGCCGGGTGGCGGCCCACGGTACGAGGATCTCCTCCGGGAACGGATGCATGATCTTCACGCCGAACCCGCCGCCCACGTCCGGCGCGACGACCTCCACCCGGTCGACGGGCACGTTCAGCTTGTGCGCGAGCGCGAACCGCAGCGACGTGGAGGTCTGGGTCGATGAATAGACCCGCAGTGAACGGTCGTGGGGCTCCCACCGGGCGTACACCCCCCGGCCCTCCATCGGCATCGAGGCGGAGCGTTCGATGTGGAGATGCAGTTCGAGCCTGTGCGGCGCCGCGTCGATCGCCCGCCGGGCGTCCCCGACCTCCTGCACGAGGTGCCCGGCGATGTTGTCGGCCACCTCGGGGTGTACGGCGTGCTCGGCGCGGAACGCGTTGTCGATGCCGACCACGGGCGGCAGGGGCTCGTAGGTCACCCGGATCCGGTCGCAGACATCCTCGGCGATGTACCGGTCGGTCGCCACGACCATGACGATCGGCTCGCCGACGTGGCGCACCACCTCGGGCGCGAGCGCGTATCCGGTGCGCGGTGCGTGCAGCGCCGGATGGGGGATGAGGACCGGCAGCGGGTCGGCCACCCGGCCCGCCAGGTCGTCGTACGTGTAGATGGCCACGAGCCCGTCGACCTCGAGCGCGGCGGTGACGTCGACGTCGACGATCCGCGCGTGCGCGTGCGGGCTGCGCACGAAGGCGGCCGCCAGGGTGCTCTGGTCACCGAGGTCGTCGAGGTAGCGGCCCTGCCCGGAAACCAGCCGCGGGTCTTCGAGACGCGCGATGGGCTCGCCGAAGACCTTCACGACTCGCTCCGGATGATGTCGGCGGCCTGCAGAACCGACGCGACGATGTTCTGGTAACCGGTGCAGCGGCACAGGTTTCCGCCGATCGCCTCGCGCGCCTCCGCCTCGGTCGGGTTTGGATTCTCCCGCAGGTACGCCGTGATGGTGGTGACGAACCCCGGCGTGCAGAAGCCGCACTGCAGGCCGTGGCAGTCCTGGAACGCCTGGTGCACCGGGCCGAGCCCACCGTCGGGCCGCCGGCATCCCTCGGTCGTCGTGATCTCGGCGCCGTCCACGCTCACCGCGAACAACAGGCAGGAGCGCATCGGGGCGCCGTCGACCAGCACGGTGCAGGCGCCGCACACGCCGTGCTCGCAGCCCACGTGCGTACCGGTGAGCCCGAGATCGTGGCGCAGGCAGTCGGAGAGCAGCCGCCGCGCGGGCACCCGGGTCGCCCGCTCGATCCCGTTGACGGTCAGCCGGACGTCATGCTCGGACATGTGCGCTCGCTTCCTGTGCGGCGGTCCGCGCCGCCCGGGCCGTCAGGACGCCGACCAGGTGACGGCGGTAGCTGGCGGTGGCGTGGATGTCGTCCTCCGGCTCGACCGCACCGGTGGCCAGTGCTCCGGCGGCGGCCCAGTCAGCCGTGTCGACATGCTGGCCGATCAGCGCGTCGGTCAGGTCGACAAGCACCGGGGTCGGACCGACCGAGATGAAAGCGGCCCGGGCGGCGGCGACCCGCCGGTCGGGGTCGAGCGTCACCAGCACGCCGACGCCGCAGAGCGCGTAGTCGCCGTGCCGGCGGGACAGTTCGAGCCAGGCACTGCCGGTGCCCGCGGGCGGGGTGCGGAACGTCGCCGACACCGCCAACTCGCCGGGCCGCAGGCAGGACTCCAGCGGCCCGACGAAGAAGTCTTTCGCCGCGACGGTGCGCCGGCCGCCGGTGGACGCCAGCGTGACGCGCCCGTCCAGCAGCGCGAGGACGCCCGGCATCTCGCCGGACGGGTCGGCGTGCACCAGGCTGCCGACGGTCGTGCCGCGGTTGCGGATCGTCGCGTGCGCCACGTGCCCGGTGGCCCGGCGCAGCAGCGGGATCGTCGCGTACGCGCCCTCGTGGCGCTCGAGGTCGGCGTGCCGCGCGAG
>DASVMV010000063.1:0-9793 GCA_036384155.1 Micromonosporaceae bacterium | reverse complement strand
CCCGGCTCGAGCCGGGACGCCCCCCTTTTCCGATCCGGTTCAGCCGCGCAGCGCCGGCTCGGCCGTCTTGTGCGGTGCCGGCACCGGCACCGGGATGATGACGACCGGGCAGGTGGCCTTGCGCACGCACTCCTCGCTCACCGAGCCGAGCACGGTGTGGCGCAGCCGGCTGTGCCCGTGGCTGCCGAGCACCAGCAGGTCGGCCGCGCGTGCGGCGGCGGTCAGCACGTCGGCTGCGCGCCCCTCGACGACCTCACTGGCGACCGGCGGGTTCGCTCCGCGCGTGCTCAGTGCCCGGATCTCACCCTCCAGCAGGGCCACTGCCCGGCTCCGCTCCTCGGCGGGACTGGTGGCGGTGCCCGGGCCGGACTCGATGCCGTCCCAGCGCCATGCGGTCACCGCCTGCACCGTCCCGCCCCGGCCGGCTGCCTCCCGGGCCGCCCAGTCGAGAGCCCGCTGCCCGCCCGGGGAGCCATCCACCCCGACGACGATCAGATAGTTGCTGGTCATGGTCCACTCCCTCCATCTCGTACTCGCATTGCAGCCGGGCGGGCCGGCGGTCAACAGTCGCGAACGACCCGAGTCACCGGGTCCTTCGGCTCAGGGGGTGGTGGTCTCGGCCTCGGTGGAGATCCAACGCCACTCGGTCACCCGCGGGTCATCCTCGCCGTACTGGCGGGTGTAGTCGCGGCACTCGCGCCGGCTGTCGACCATGTGCTGGCGAACGTCGCCGGCGGTCTCGGCCAACCCGGGCACCCGGTCGATTACGTCCATAACCAGGTGGAACCGGTCGAGGTCGTTGAGGATGACCATGTCGAACGGCGTGGTGGTGGTGCCCTCCTCCTTGTAGCCGCGGACGTGCAGGTTGGGGTGGTTACGCCGGCGGTAGGTGAGCCGGTGGATCAGCAACGGGTAGCCGTGGTAGGCAAAAATGATCGGCTTGTCCTGGGTGAAGATCGCGTCGAAGTCGGCATCGGGTAGGCCGTGCGGGTGCTCGCTCTCCGGCTGCAACCGCATGAGGTCGACCACGTTGACCACCCGCACCTTCAGGTCGGGCAGGTGTTGGCGCAGCAGGTCGGCCGCGGCCATGGTCTCCAGGGTCGGTACGTCGCCGGCGCACGCCAGCACCACGTCCGGCTCGGCGTCACCGGCGGAACTGGCCCAGCGCCAGATGCCCAGACCGTCCTCGCAGTGCCGCGCCGCGTCGTCGATTCCGAGCCAGCTGGGGCCGGCATTCTTACCCGCGACGACCACATTGATGTACTGCCGGCTGCGCAGGCAGTGGTCCATCGTGGATAGCAGGGTGTTGGCGTCCGGGGGAAGGTACACCCGGACGATCTCCGCCTTCGTGTTGGCCACGTGGTCGATGAAGCCGGGGTCCTGGTGCGAGAAGCCGTTGTGGTCCTGGCGCCACACGTGGCTGGTGAGCAGGTAGTTCAGCGACGCGATCGGGGGCCGCCAGGGGATGCCCCGGCTGACCTTGAGCCACTTGGCGTGCTGGTTGACCATCGAGTCGACAACGTGGATGAACGCCTCGTAGCTGGTGAAGATGCCGTGCCGGCCGGTGAGCAGATAGCCCTCGAGCCAGCCCTGGCACAGGTGCTCGGACAGCACCTCCATGACCCGTCCGGCGGGTGCGAGGTGCTCGTCTTCCGGTCGGATCTCGCCGAGGAACACCCGGTCGGTTTTTTCGAAAACGGCGGTGAGCCGGTTGGACTCGACCTCGTCGGGGCCGAAGAGCCGGAACCGGTCGGGATTGGCGGCGATGACGTCCCGCACCCACTTGCCGAGCGTCTTGGCCGGGGAGTGGGCGTCCTCGCCCGGCCGCTCGACCGGCACGGCGTAGTCGCGGTACTCGGGCAGCGTCAGGTCGCGCAGCAGCCGGCCGCCGTTGGCGTGCGGGTTCGCGCTCATCCGCCGGTCACCCCGCGGTGGGAATGCGGTCAACTCGGCGACCGGCGCGCCGTTGGCGTCGAAGAGCTCCTCCGGCCGGTAGCTGCGCAGCCAGCGTTCGAGCTCGGCCACGCGTTCCGGGTTGTCCCGTACGCCGGACAGCGGCACCTGGTGCGACCGGAACGTCCCCTCGACCGGCACGCCACCGACCTCGTGCGGACCGGTCCAGCCCTTGGGTGTGCGCAGGACGATCATCGGCCACCGGGGCCGGTGCTGCACCCCGTCCTGGCGGGCCCGGCGTTGGATCGCCGCGATGTCGTCGAGCGTCTGGCCGAGCACCGCGGCGAACCGCCGGTGCACCTCGGCCGGTTGGTCGCCGGCCACAACGTACGGCTGGTAGCCGAAGCCGCGAAGCATCGCCAACAGGTCGTTCTCGGGTATCCGGTCCAACACGGTCGGATTGGCAATCTTGTACCCGTTGAGGTGCAGGATCGGCAGCACCGCTCCGTCCCGGGCCGGGTTGAGGAAGACGTTGGACAGCCAGCTGCCGGCCAGCGGTCCGGTCTCTGCCTCGCCGTCGCCCACGACACACGCCACCAGCAGATCCGGGTTGTCGAACGCGGCGCCGTACGCGTGCATGAGCGAGTAGCCCAGCTCGCCACCCTCGTGTATGGACCCGGGTATCTCGGCCGCCACATGGCTGGGGATGCCGCCCGGGAAGGAGAACTGGCGGAACAACCTCGCCAGACCCGCGCCGTCCCGGCTCACCTGGGGGTAGAGCTCGCTGTAGGTGCCTTCGAGCCAGGTGTTACCGACGATCGAGGGGCCGCCGTGCCCCGGACCGGTGATGAAGATCGCGTCGAGGTCACGGTTGACGATGGCCCGGTTCAGGTGGGCGTAGATCAGGTTGAGCCCGGGACCCGTTCCCCAGTGACCGAGCAGCCGGGGCTTCACGTGCTCCGGCCGCAGCGGCTCGCGCAGCAGGGGGTTGTCGAGCAGGTAGATCTGCCCGACCGTGAGGTAGTTGGCCGCCCGCCAGTAGGCGTCCAGTTGGCGCAGGTCGTCGTCGGTCAGCGGGTCACGTAGATCCAGTGCCGTTTCCATGCCTCAGAGCCTCTCGCGAGCGCAGGATTCCCGCGCGCCGAACCGCCCGACGCGCGGCGTACGGATCGGTGGCTTCAGGACTCGACGACCAGCCGCCGGGCCCGCAGCAGCCGGGCCCACCAGGGGCGGGGCCGCGCGCTCGGGCGCAGCGCGGGCGCGGTCACTCCTTTGAAGCTGACCCAGCCGCCCGGACCCATGGTGACCTTGCCGATGGCCGGTCCCCGGTGGCGGCGGCTCAGCAGCGCGGCGGCCGCGGTCGTGGCGCCGCAGACCACCACCAGGACGGCCACGGCCTGCCGCAGGTCGACCACCGGCTGGTAGCGGACCCGTCCGCCGCTGGCCACGTACGCGCCGACCGGCCGCCCACCGTGCACCACCGGCACGAGGACCGCGGACCCGGGCAGCTCCAGCGGCGGCCCTATCGCATCCGTCCGGGTACCCCCCAGGCTGGCCGGTTGGGCCCGGTCGGTCGCCTGCACCGGGATCGTCACGCTCATCACGCCCTCCTGTCGCTCGGCGCGGACCGCTCCGCCGGTCGCGCAACCTCCACCTCGTCGTACCAAGGCAGGTCCCGACTCGGGTAGGGCCGGAGGGGCCGGGCCGGGCCTTCGATCGGTAGCTGGTCGGCCGGCACGTGGGGCCATCCGGCACTGGGGTGCGACCGTGCCCCGGCCCTACCGTGGGGCTGAGGAGGTGTCTGATGAAGCCGTGGAAGGTGCGGGACATCATGACCGCGGACGTGGCGGTGATCCCGGAGGACGCGCCGTACCGGCGCATCGTCGAAGTGCTGGCCGAGCGGCGGGTGACGGCCGTACCGGTGGTGGACACCGAGCGGCACGTGCTCGGCGTGGTCTCCGAGGCCGACCTCCTGCACAAGGTCGAGTTCGTTGGCGGCAGCCAGGAGCGCCACCTCTTCGAGGGACGGCGGGAGCGCGCCGCCCGGAACAAGGCCACCGGTGACACCGCGCGGGATCTGATGACCGCGCCACCGGTCACCATCCGTCCCGACGCGTCGGTCGCCGAGGCGGCTCGCACGATGGCGATCGAGCGGGTGAAGCGGCTGCCCGTCGTCGACGAGGCGAACCGACTCGTCGGCGTCGTGTCCCGCGGCGACCTGGTGCGGATCTACCTGCGGTCCGACGACGAGATCCGGGAAGCCGTGACGAGGGAGGTTCTGACGGAGGTCCTGTGGATCGAGCCCGGCCGGATCGACGTCGCCGCGCACGGTGGTGTGGTGACTCTTACCGGGAAGGTCGACCGCCGGACGACCGCCCTGATCGCCGTCCGGCTAGCGGCTGGCATGCCGGGCGTGGTTCGGGTGGTCGACGAGATCGAGTTCGACTACGACGACTCGGAGTTGGCCGCGTCCCGGTTCTACCGGTCCCACCCCTTCGGCGACAGCCGGCTCCCGTAGCCGGCCACCAGTGCGTGTTCCCTAGCCCGGTTTCGGTCCCCGCACAACGAGGACGGGGCAGGGGGCGTGGTGCAGGACGCCCATGCTGACCGCACCGAGCAGCGAGCGGGTCGGCAGCTCGCCGCGGGCACCCACGACAACCAGCGCCGCGCGGCTGGCCTCGTCGACCAGCACCCGCATCGGATCGCCCGGGATGCCGCGCAGGTCGACGTGAACGGACGGGTACCGCCGCTGCCAGTTGGCGACCCTGTCGGCGAGCGCCGGGTCGATCGGAGACCGCACCGGTCCGCCGGCCTCGTTCCCGGACTCCTCCTCGTTTACGTGTAGCACGACCAGGTCCGCTCGGCGGTGCGTGGCGATGTCGAAGGCGTGCCCGAGTGCGTGGTCCGCGCGGGGGCTCGGGTCGATCCCCACGAGCACCGGACCGGGCTTCACCTCGGCATCCCTGGTGACGAGGACGCTGCAGTCCGCCTCGGCGGCGATCCGGACCGCGGTGGCGGCGGTCGGGAGGCAGCCGTACGACGCCAGGTTGCCGTCGCCGATGGCGAGCAGGTCCGCTGCCGCGGCCGCCCGAAGCAGGACGGTGACCGGCTTGCCCTCTGCCGTCTCGGTCGTGGCGTCCACTCCGGGCGCGGCGGCGCGCGCCTGGTCGGCGGCCCGCTGGAGAAGCCGTTCGATGCTGTCGTACGGGCTGCCGTCATCGGGGCCGAATTCGGACCAGTCGAACGCGTGCAGAAGGCGGAGGCTGCGGCCCTGGCCGACGGCCTCCTCGGCCGCCAGCCCAATTGCCCGCTCGCTGGCCGGCGATCCGTCCACGCCGACCACGACCGCTGCATTCGTCCCATTCGCCACTACGGCACCCCCCGTCCCGAGGACCCCATGCTGAAGGGCTTTGTCGGCATTGAGGCTATCGGCCCGATGTCCTGCCAAACCCGGGATCGACGAGGCTGGTCCGCCCGAAATCCGGAATGCCCGATAAGCCGGGCACGTTGCACGATCGGTAGACCCTCGACCCCCCGGGAGGGAACCCTTCGTGCTGGTCAACCGCGAGCTCGTTCGGCGATGGCTGTCCGCCATCGTGCATTCGCCCGTCCCACGGCGACCGCTTCTGGTCGCGACGTCGCTGACCGCGGCGGCCGCCATCGCCGCCGGCCCAGGAGGAGCGGCCGGATCGGCCGACGGCCCGGAGCGGGTTCACCCGGTGTCCGTCGCCGGCGCTGCCGCAACCGGCGCCGACGGTGCCGAGGCCGTGGCGGCGCGCGGGTCCGGGGGCAAGAACGACCGGGCCGCCAAGATTGCGGCGGCGCGCGAAAAGGCCACCCGCGGCAAGACAGACCTCGGTACGGAAAACCGGAGCCAGGCGGACCTCGGCAAGGCCGCCGGTGGCCAGGCGGACCACGGTAAGGCGGGTCGTGGCATGGCAAACAGTGGCCAGGCCAACCAGGGCCAGGCCAACCAGGGCAAGGCCAACCAGGGCAAGGCCAACCGGGGCAAGGCGGACCGCCCCGGCGCCCAGGGTGACGGTGCGCACGGCAGGTCCGCGCCCTCCGACCGCGATCTGATGCCGGCCGGCACGCCCGGCGGTCAATCGGCGTTCAAGCCGAGCGCGGAGCAGGTCCGCAACGCCGAGCAGATCGTCCGGACCGGAGAGCGGATGAAGATGCCGCCCCGGGCCCAGGTGATCGCCGTTGCCACGGCGCTGCAGGAGTCGAAGCTGCAGAACCTGGGTCACCTCGGCGCCAACAACGATCACGACTCGCTCGGGCTGTTCCAGCAGCGTCCGTCCGTCGGATGGGGCACCCCGAAGCAGTTGACCGACCCGGACTACGCGGCCGAGCAGTTCTACCGCGCGCTGCAGCAGGTACCCGGCTACACCGGGCAGCCGCTGACCCAGGCCGCGCAGACCGTCCAGGTGTCGGCCTTCCCCGACGCGTACGCGCAGTGGGAAAAGATGGCCGCCGACCTGGTCCGAGCAGAGTACGGCGAAGGTCCGTACGCCCGAATCGCCGACGGCAAGTGACCCACCGTCAGCCCCCGGTCGGGCGGCTACTCCCGCACGTGCACCGGGACGCTGGCGACGACGATCCCGGGGACGTGCCGCAATGCCGTACGGAGCCGGCGCGGCGTGCGGCTGTGCAGCAACCGGTGCCACGGCCGGCGTACGACGACCTCGGGCAGCACCACGGTGAGCGTGATGTCCGGACGCAGGGCGTGCAGCGCCTCCACGTACCGGGCCAGTGGCGGGATGATCGTCCGGTACGGCGAGACGATGATCTCCAGCCGTAGGTGATTGCCCCAGGTCTCCCACTGGTTGCGGAACCGGTCGTCCTCCTCGTCGTCCGGGCTGATGTGCACGGCGAACATCGGCTGCCCGAGCGAGGCGGCGTACGCCAGCGCGCGCAGCGCCGCCAGGTCCAGGCGGGCGAGGGGCACCACGACGAGATGTCCGACCTCCTGCGGGCTGTCCGCGGTCTCCGGCTCGCCGCTGCCCGGATTGACGCCGGTGACCGACGGCGCGGGCGGTCGGTCCGGGGGGGTTTCCCGTGCCTGCGGATGCAGGGCCAGGGCCCGCGCGACCGTGTCGTAGTGGCGCCGGATCCGCAGGCAGAGCAGCACCACGACCGGCACCGCGATGACCACCACCCAGGCGCCCTCGGCGAACTTGCCGACCGCGGCCGTGACCAGGACGACGCCCGAGAGCACCGCGCCGGCGGCGTTGACCACCAGCTTCCGGCGCCAGCGCGGCTCGCCGCGGCGGCGCCGCCAGTGCACCACCATCCCGGCTTGGGAAAGCGTGAACGCGAGGAAGACGCCGACCGCGTAGAGCGGGATCAGCGACACGGTTCGGCCGCCGAACATCACGTACAGAGCGGCCGCCGCGACGGCGAGCGCGATGATCCCGTTGCTGAAGGCCAGCCGGTCGCCCATGTGCAGAAAGTTGCGCGGCGCATGGCAGTCGCGGGCCAAAAAGAACAGTAGGCGGGGGAAGTCGTTGAAGGCGGTGTTCGCCGCCAGCAACAGGATCACCGTCGTGGCGACCTGCACATAGGCGTACAGCGGTCCGGCGGACAAGGCCTGCCGGGCCAGTTGGGACAGCATGGTCTCCTCCGGCCGCGGCACGATGCCATTCAGATAGAACATCAGCACCGTCCCGGCGAAGGCGACGACGAGCATGCCGATCATCCAGGTGAGCGCGGTCCGGGCGTTGCGCCACTCGACCGGGCGGAACGCGGGCACCGCGTTCGACACCGCTTCGATGCCGGTCATCGACGTTGCCCCGGAACTGAGCGCGCGCAGCAGGAGCAGCAGCCCCACGCCCTCGACCGGAGCGACCGGGGGCGGCGGCAGGCGCGCGAAACCCCGGCCGGCCGCCTGTGCCAGGCCCACCGCCAGCACCAGGCCGATGGCCAGCAGGAAGGCGTACGTCGGGGCGGCAAAGAGGTAGCCCGCCGCCCGAACCCCGCGCAGGTTTCCGATCAGCAGGATGGCGATCACGAGCAGGCCCAGCGGGACGCGGTACGGGTCGAGGTGGGGTAGCGCCGAGGTGGTCGCGTGTACGCCGGCCGACACCGACACCGAGACGGTGAGGATGTAATCCATCATCAGGCTCGCACCGGCCGTGAGGCCGGGCAGCCGCCCAAGGTTGTCGCAGGCGACGATGTACGACCCGGCCCCGTGCGGATATGCGGCGATCGTCTGGCGGTAGGAGGCCCCGATCGTGAGCATCATGACGATCAGGAGGGCGGACAGCGGCAGCGAAAGACCGAGCGCGGCGGCGCCGGCCAGCACCAGAACGGCCATCATCGCCTCCGGTCCGTACGCCACCGACGACAGCAGGTCGGAGGAGAGCACCGGCAGCCCCACCAGCTTGCGCATCCGTTCCTGCACCACGGCGGCGCTGGCCAGCGGCGGTCCGAGCAGCAGCCGGCGGATCCGGCGGGTGGCCCGGCCGGCGCGGGACTCGGGTTCGGCGGCCGGCCGGGTGGCGACCAGTTG
The DNA here is from genome assembly GCA_036384155.1 of Micromonosporaceae bacterium. Classification (GTDB taxonomy): domain Bacteria; phylum Actinomycetota; class Actinomycetes; order Mycobacteriales; family Micromonosporaceae; genus DASVMV01. The sequence goes on along the minus strand of DASVMV010000063.1, from coordinate 1,386 downwards.
ATCCGGCGGCGCCGCCTGAAACATCTCCACCGGCGCGAACCGGCCGAACCGACTCGGCGCCGGCGGGCCGGGCCGGGCGCCGAGCGCGGGGTCCAGCGGAAGTGCGTCCAGCCGGGGCTGCGGCCCGCGCAACCGGGGTCCCCACTCCTGCCCGACCTGGCGCAGAACGGTCAGTTCCTCCTCCCCGAGCGGCGGGAACTCCGCCGACGGGCTGAGGATGACCGTGGGTGCCTCGGGTTTGAACGGCTGCGGCGGGACCTCGTCCCGCTTTTTCCGCTCACCCATCGGGCCTCCCCTTCTCCGGCCGCTTGGCGCAGGCGGCGAGGGGGGACTCGAACCGCCCTCACCGTACAGCGACGCCGCTGCCGGGCCGGCCGCGTCGGGATGACTGGTCCGCGCCCGGCCACGCCCGGCCGGTGCGGTCCCGCGGCCGCCGGGTGGCGTCGGCCAAAGTGGTCCGTCTTCACCCGGCCCGGTGGGAAACTGCGGCCGACGACAGGGGGAGCGGGTTGTCGGTGCCACGGCAGGCGGATGGGGGCGGCCGGAGGTTCGACCGGCCCGCCCTGGTCGCGTTGGCGCTCGGCGGGCTCGGCCTGGGCTACCGGCTGGTGCTCGTCCTGCTCGGGGTTCCCGGCAGCAACAGCGACGAGGCCACGTTCGGCCTGGCGGCGCTGCACATCGCCGAGGGACGGGAGCTGCCGGTCTTCATGTACGGGCAGCACTACATGGGTGCCCTGGAGTCGTACCTCGCCGCCGCGCTCTTCGCCGCCTTCGGGCCGAGCTGGCTGATGCTGCGCCTGCCCCTCCTCGCGCTCTACGCGGTGTTCGTCCTGCTCATGTACCGACTTACCCGGCGGCTCTACACGCCCTGGCTGGCCGTGTTCACCGTCGGCCTCCTGGCGCTGGGTTCGGAGCGGGTGATCCGGGACCAGATGACGGCGGTGGGTGGCCGCCCGGAGATCAAGGCGGGCGTGGTCCTGCTTCTGCTCGTCGCGCTGTCGCTCGGGCCGGGACGGCTCCGCCATCCGTGGCTGGGCTACGCGACGTTCGGGCTGGTGGCCGGCCTGACGGTGTGGGTCGACTGGCTGGTCCTGCCCTACCTCGCCGCCGCGGTGGCCGTCCTGCTGGTGGGCAGCTGGCGGCGGCTGCTGGGATGGCCGGCGGCCATCCTGGTCGGGAGCTTCCTCCTGGGCGCTGCTCCGCTGATCGTGGACAACCTGACGGCTCCGCCGGGCGAGGACTCGGTGTCGGTGTTCCTGAAGCTCAACGAGGCCGGGGCCGGCGCGGCGTCGCCCACCGAGCAGGTGCGCGGCGGCGTACTGGCCGGGTTGCCGCTGGCCAGCGGCCTGTGTCCGGCCGATGGATGCGAACCCTGGCAGGCGTGGT
>DASVMV010000062.1:0-16890 GCA_036384155.1 Micromonosporaceae bacterium | reverse complement strand
CGCAACCGTACCCTGTGCCGGAACCGCAGCCAGATTGATCTCCGCATCGGTGCAGCCACCGGCCGAGCCCGCCGACGGCTGGCCGGCGGCGCCGGTCGCCGTCGGGGCCGCCGCCGAGGCTGGCACCCGCGCCGCGCTGCTGGCTGAGGGGCCATCGGTCTGCGGAGTCAGCACCGTGGCCGAGGGCGCCACGCCTCGGGGCGATCCCCGCTGGGCGGCCGCCGTCGGTTCGGTCGGTTGCCGGCCCGACCCGAGACAGGAATACATCAGGACGAGTACGAAGAGCAGGATTGCGCCGAGCACGACCGCCCGTCGCCGCCAGTAGACGGCAGGTGGTAGGGGGCCAACCGTCAGTCGCATGGTGCCTCACCGTATCGGGACGCGCCGCGACGATCAGCGCGACGCGCCGGAAGAGCGGCCCGGCGCGTAGCACTCAGCGGTACACCTTGCGCGGATACACCGCGTGCGCCCCGGCGACCCGGTCCAGGAAGAGCAGACCCGCACAGTGGTCGATCTCGTGCTGCAGGGCGCGCGCTTCGAAGCCGTCAGTGGCCAACCGCACCCGCTCACCCGTACCGGGCAGCGCCGCATCGATGACCACCCGGGTCGCCCGCTTGACGTCGCCGGTCAGGTCCGGAACGGAGGTACAGCCCTCGCGGCCCGGTCGCCAGCGGCTGGCCTCGACAGTCTTGGCATTACACAGCACCACGGTGCCGTGCACGGTCTGCGCCTTGGGGTGACCCGCCACGTCTACTGCGAAGACGTGAGCGCCCACGCCGATCTGCGGCGCGGCGAGGCCGACGCAGCCGGGGCAGACGCGCATGGTGGCCACCAGGTCGGCGGCCAGCCGGACGATGTCCTCGGCGGTGGGATCCACCTCGGCGCCCACCCGGCCAAGCACCGGATGCGGCGCCTCGACGACCGACCGCACCTGCCCGGGCCGGCCGAGTGCGGCCAGCGTCCACCCGTCAGACCCGACAGTCGGACCGCTCACAGCACGTCCGAGCCGCAACGGCGCAGGGTGAGGCCCACGTCGAGGTCGGCGGCGACCTCGGCGAGCGCCGCCGACAGCTCATCGGCCGCGGACGGCGGAAGGTCGACCTCGGCGACCAGGAGGTACAGCGGGGCGGACAGCCGTGTGGTCAGGTCGGTGATGTTGCCGCCGGCCCGGGCCACCACCTGGGTGACGGCGGCCACGATCCCCAACCGGTCGGCGCCATGCACGCTGAGCACGTACGGCTCGCCCACCGGTTTCGCCGCGGCCTCCGGCCGGACCTCCCGGACCGTGGCCAGCAGCCGACCATCGGCGCAGAACGGCACCAGGGCCTCCTCGACCGCATCCGCAGTGGGCCCGGTGCAGATCAGCGTCATGGCGAAGTGCCCGCGGAGCCGGGTCATGGTCGAATCGGTCAAATTGGCGCCGAGACCCGCGAGTGTCCCGGCGACATCCGCCACGATGCCCGGCCGGTCATGGCCGATCACGGTGATGGCGAGCTCGCTCACCCCGCTAGCTGGTTCGCTCGCTCGCGCGGCGCTGTTCGCGACGTCTTCCCTCGTCGCTTCGCTCCTCAGTCCAGACGCCGCCGCGCCAGCTCGCTCGCTCACCCCGGCAGTCTCCCCGATCGCACCGGTCGCCGTGCCGACGGCCGAATATTGCCGTACATCCGCGCGTGGCAGGATCAACGCGCGATGTCGGAAAGCACGCTGGCCGCCCAGGCCACCCGGTGGTACGACGTACACGCCCGCGACCTGCCCTGGCGGTCCCCCGGCGTCGGCGCATGGGGGGTTCTGGTCAGCGAGGTCATGCTCCAGCAGACCCCGGTGGCGCGGGTTCTGCCCGTGTGGGAGGCCTGGCTGGCCCGGTGGCCCGAACCGGCGGCGCTGGCGGCGGATCCGCCGGCCGCGGCCATCCGGATGTGGGGCCGCCTGGGCTACCCGCGCCGCGCGTTGCGGCTGCACGAGTGCGCGGTTGCGCTGGTCGACCGGCACGAGGGAGACGTTCCCCCGGATCTGGCGGCGCTGCTGGCGTTGCCCGGCGTGGGGAGCTACACCGCGCGGGCGGTAGCCGCCTTCGCCTTCGGGCAGCGGCAACCGGTGGTCGACACAAACGTCCGCCGGCTCGTCGCCCGAGCCGTCACCGGCGCGCCGGATGCCGGCCCGGCGACCCGGCCCGCCGATCTGGCGGCCACCGCGGAACTGCTGCCGGAGGCGCCCGCCGAGGCGGTTCGCGCCAGCGTTGCCTTCATGGAGCTGGGCGCCCTGATCTGCACCGCCCGCGCCCCGAAATGCGGCGGCTGCCCGCTCGCGACGTGCTGCGCGTGGCGCGCCTCGGGAGGCTCCGGACTCTCGGGTCCCACCCGCCGACCGCAGCGCTACACCGGCACCGACCGGCAGGTGCGTGGCCTCTTGCTGGGCGTACTGCGGGACGCGCCCGGTCCGGTGCCGCGGCAGCGGCTGGATCTGGTCTGGACCGACGACTCGCAGCGGACGCGGGCCCTGGCCGGACTCGTCGCGGACGGCCTGGTGGACCTCGTCGGCGACCACGTCCGGCTGGCCGGAGAGCGGTAGCGCCACCGACCGGACGCGAAAACGGGCTCGGCCCGGCGGCCGACGCCGCCGGGCCGAGCCCGTTTGTCGCCGTTCTTACTCGTCGGCACCAGCAGCGGCGCCACCGAGGTTCGCCGGTACGGCGTCCGGCACTTCCACCGGCTTGTCGGCACCACGGAACACCAGCCGCGACTTGTCGACGTCGTCCGGGTTGCCCTCGCAGTCGACGACCACGATCTGGCCCGGCTTGAGCTCGTTGAACAGGATCCGCTCCGACAGGTTGTCTTCGATGTCACGCTGGATCGTCCGGCGCAGCGGCCGGGCGCCGAGCACAGGGTCGAAGCCCTTCTTCGCCAGGTACTTCTTGGCGTTGTCGGTGAGCTCGAGGCCCATGTCCTTGTTGCGGAGCTGGGTCTCGATCCGCTGGATCATGATGTCCACGATCGACAGGATCTCGTCCTGCTGGAGCTGGTGGAACACGATCGTGTCATCGATCCGGTTCAGGAACTCCGGCCGGAAGTGCTGCTTGAGCTCGTCGTTGACCCTCTGCTTCATCCGCTCGTAGTTCGAGTCGGAGTCTTCCGAGGCCTGGAAGCCCAGCGACACCGCCTTGGCCACGTCGCGCGTGCCGAGGTTGGTGGTCAGGATGATCACCGTGTTCTTGAAGTCGACGATGCGACCCTGACCGTCGGTCAACCGCCCGTCCTCCAGGATCTGGAGGAGAGTGTTGAACACGTCCGGGTGAGCCTTTTCGATCTCGTCGAACAGGACCACCGAGAACGGCCGGCGGCGCACCTTCTCGGTGAGCTGGCCGCCCTCGTCGTAGCCGACGTAGCCGGGAGGCGCCCCGACCAGCCGCGACACGGTGTACCGGTCGTGGAACTCGGACATGTCGAGCTGGATCAGCGCGTCTTCGCTGCCGAAGAGGAACTCCGCCAGCGCCTTGGACAGCTCGGTCTTACCGACGCCGGACGGACCAGCGAAGATGAACGAGCCGGACGGGCGCTTCGGGTCCTTGAGGCCGGCCCGGGTGCGGCGGATGGCCTTGGACACGGCCTTGACCGCGTCTTCCTGGCCGACGACCCGCTTGTGCAGCTCGTCCTCCATGCGCAGGAGCCGGGAGGTCTCCTCTTCGGTGAGCTTGTAGACCGGGATGCCGGTCCAGTTCGCCAGCACCTCGGCGATCTGCTCGTCGTCAACCTCGCTGACGACGTCGAGGTCGCCGGCCTTCCACTCCTTCTCGCGCTGCGCCTTCTGGCCCAGCAGCTGCTTCTCCTTGTCGCGCAGCTGCGCCGCCCGCTCGAAGTCCTGCGCGTCGATCGCGGACTCCTTGTCGCGGCGCACCTGGGCGATCTTCTCGTCGAAGTCGCGCAGGTCTGGCGGCGCGGTCATCCGGCGGATCCGCATCCGGGCGCCCGCCTCGTCGATCAGGTCGATCGCCTTGTCGGGCAGGAAGCGGTCGGAGATGTACCGGTCGGCCAATGTCGCCGCCGCCACCAGCGCGGCATCGGTGATGCTCACCCGGTGGTGCGCCTCGTACCGGTCGCGCAGCCCCTTGAGGATCTCGATCGTGTGGGCCAGGGACGGCTCACCGACCTGGATCGGCTGGAACCGGCGCTCGAGCGCGGCGTCCTTCTCGACGTACTTGCGGTATTCGTCGAGCGTCGTGGCGCCGATGGTCTGCAGCTCACCGCGGGCCAGCATCGGCTTGAGGATGCTCGCCGCGTCGATCGCGCCCTCGGCGGCACCGGCGCCTACGAGGGTGTGGATCTCGTCGATGAACAGGATGATGTCGCCGCGGGTGCGGATCTCCTTGAGCACCTTCTTGAGGCGCTCTTCGAAGTCGCCGCGGTAGCGCGAGCCGGCTACCAGCGCGCCCAGGTCAAGCGTGTAGAGCTGCTTGTCCTTGAGCGTCTCGGGCACCTCGCCCTTGATGATCTTCTGCGCCAGGCCCTCGACGACCGCCGTCTTGCCGACGCCGGGCTCGCCGATGAGCACCGGGTTGTTCTTGGTGCGGCGGGAGAGCACCTGCATCACCCGCTCGATCTCCTTCTCGCGCCCGATGACCGGGTCGAGCTTGCCCTCGCGGGCCGCCTGGGTCAGGTTTCGCCCGAACTGGTCGAGCACCAGGCTGGTCGACGGGGCGGCCTCACCCGTCGCAGCGCCGGCGGCGGCCGGCTCCTTGCCCTGGTAGCCGGAGAGCAGCTGGATGACCTGCTGGCGCACCCGGTTGAGGTCTGCGCCGAGCTTGACCAGCACCTGGGCGGCTACGCCCTCGCCCTCGCGGATCAGGCCGAGCAGGATGTGCTCGGTGCCGATGTAGTTGTGGCCGAGCTGCAATGCCTCACGCAGGGACAGCTCCAGCACCTTCTTGGCGCGGGGCGTGAACGGGATGTGCCCGCTCGGCGCCTGCTGGCCCTGGCCGATGATCTCTTCAACCTGCTGCCGGACGCCCTCGAGGGAGATGCCGAGGCTCTCCAGCGCCTTAGCTGCCACGCCCTCACCCTCGTGGATGAGGCCGAGCAGGATGTGCTCTGTGCCGATGTAGTTGTGGTTGAGCATCCGGGCTTCTTCCTGAGCCAGGACGACAACCCGTCGCGCTCGGTCGGTGAACCGCTCGAACATGCCCTCGTGCTCCTCACGTGCCGTGCGCACTCGATCTTGACAATCCCAAGATTCTGGCGGCGCCGGTGCTCGGACGTCCAGGCCGGACGGCCGAGCTTCCTTACTCTATCGCCGCGGGCCGACTCATCCGATGCCGTGCGCGCCGGAGCTGTCCAGTCCGCGATGTTTTAGCCAACCTTCCGCGCTCGGTGGGTGTTCCCGCACCGGTAGCTGTACGCGGAGAGCGAAATCGCACCCGGGTGTCCGAGCCAGCTGGGCCCGGAGCTTCCACAGGTTGTGGACGCCGTCGTCCACCGGAAATGGATAACGCCGGCTACCGGCATTTACTTCCCGGGCGGTGCCGGGACGTTCGGCCTCGTCATATCCCCCACTCGGCACGGTGGGGACGAAACCGGACGCCCGGCCCGAAAAGAACACCGGGCCACGCGGCCTGCGGCCGGTAGCCCGGTGCGGTAGAGGTGAGCCGGATCAGCGCCCGGCCTTGGCGTGGTATTCGTCGACGATCTCCTGCGGAATTCGACCCCGGTCCGAGATGTCCCGACCTTCTTTCTTGGCCCACGCCCGGATCGCCTTGTTTTGCTCGCGGTCGGCAGCGGCGGGGCCACGGCCCCGGGCGGCACGACCGCCGACCACTACGCCACCGCGTCCGACCCGGGATCCGGCCGCCACGTACGGCGAGAAGAGTCCGCGCAATTTCCCGGCGTTGCTTTTCGAGAGGTCGATCTCGTACTGCACGCCGTCCAGCGCAAACTTGACGGTCTCGTCGGCGTCGCCGCCATCGAGGTCGTCGACCAGCTTGTGGATGATCTGCTTGGCCACGGGCCGAATTCCTTTCGAGCGGGTTGTTCCCCAAACACGAGAACAATAGCCCCTCGCGGGCGTGTCACGTCAATAGGACACGCGAATAACGCGCAGATGCTACTCCGGTCGGACCAAGGGGAAGAGGATCGTTTCCCTAATTCCCTGGCCGGTGAGCGCCATCAGCAACCGGTCGATTCCCATTCCCATGCCACCCATGGGCGGCATTCCATACTCCATCGCGCGCAGGTAGTCCTCGTCCAGGCGCATCGCCTCGGCATCGCCCTTGGCCGCCAACCGCGCCTGGGCCATCAGCCGCTCCCGCTGCACGACCGGGTCGATCAGCTCCGAGTACGCCGTACCGAGCTCGACGCCGACGGCGTAGAGGTCCCACTTTTCGGTCAGGCCCGGCTGATCGCGGTGCGCCCGGGTGAGCGGGCTGGTCTCCTCCGGGTAGTCCCGGACGAAAGTCGGCTCGCGCAGCCCCGGAACGACGAGTTCCTCGAACAGTTCCTCGGCCAGCTTTCCCGGTCCCCACTTCGGATCGACGCCGAGTCCGACCTTGTCCGCGTACTCGGCGAGTCGGGCCAGGTCGGTCTCGACCGTTACCTCCTCGCCAAGCGCGTCGGAAAGCGATCCGAAGAGGGTGACCGACCGCCATTGCCCGCCGAGATCGAGCTCGGTACCGTCGACGTGCGTGACGACATGCGAACCGGTCACCGCGAGTGCCGCCTCCTGCACCAGATTGCGAGTGAGTTCGGCCATGGTGTTGTAGTCGCCGTAGGCCTCGTAGGTTTCCAGCATGGCGAACTCGGGCGAGTGCGAGGAGTCGATCCCCTCATTGCGGAAGTTCCGGTTGATCTCAAAAACGCGGTCGATACCGCCGACGACGCACCGCTTGAGATAAAGCTCGGGAGCGATTCGAAGATATAGGTCCGTATCCAGCGCATTGCTGTGGGTCACGAATGGGCGCGCGGCTGCCCCCCCGTGAATCAGCTGCAGCATCGGCGTCTCGACCTCCATGAAGGCCCGGGCGTGCAGCGAATCGCGCAGGCTGCGAACCACGGCCGCCCGCAGCCGTGCGTTATGCCGCGCCTGGGGCCGCACGACCAGGTCGACATAGCGCTGCCGGACCCGGGCCTCTTCGCTGAGCGGCCGGTGCGCCACCGGGAGTGGCCGCAGCGCCTTCGCGGCCAGCCGCCACTCGCTGGCCAGCACGGAAAGCTCACCCCGCCGACTGGTGATCACCTCACCGGTCACCCCGACGTGGTCCCCGATGTCGACCAGCCTCTTCCACGCGTCGAGGCGCTCGGCGCCGACCCGGTCCAGGGACAACATCGCCTGCAACTCGGTACCGTCGCCGTCGCGGAGGGTGGCGAAACACAGCTTTCCGGTGTTGCGTACGAAGATCACCCGGCCGGTGACCGAGGCGATGTCGCCGGTGGCGGTGTCGGTCGGCAGGTCGGCGTACCGGGACCGCACCTCGGCGAGAGTGGCCGTCCGCGGAACGGTGACCGGGTAGGGGTCGATGCCCTCGGCGAGCATCCGGTCCCGCTTCTCCCGCCGGACCCGCATCTGCTCGGGCAGGTCGTCGGTCGGATCGACGGGAAGGTTCGGCTGGCTCACGGCGGGTTTCCTCAGCACGGGTGTCGGGCGGGGTCAGGCCCCAAAGATACTCAAGTGTCCCGACGAGGGTTATCGGATAACGTCCGGCCGTGGCCGATCACGCTCTATCCTTTGGCGCCGCCGCGGCGGCCTACGACCGCTACCGGCCGAGTTACCCCGAGCCCGCGGTGGCGTGGGCGGTCGGCGCAAAGCCGCCGGCCCGGGTGGTGGACGTCGGCGCCGGCACCGGCATCCTCACCCGGATCCTGCTCCGGCTCGGCTTCGAGGCCGCACCGGTCGAACCGGATCCGGCCATGCGGGCCCAACTCGAGGTCGCCACACCCGGCTCGACCGTCTTGGCTGGCCGCGCAGAGGACCTTCCGTTGCCCGACGGGTCGGTCGACGGCGTGGTGGCCGGACAGGCCTACCACTGGTTCGATCCGGACCGCGCGCATGCCGAGGTGGCCCGGGTGCTGCGCGGCGGCGGCACGTTCGGTGTGCTGTGGAACCTGCGGGACGAGACGGTGCCGTGGGTCGCGACGCTGTCCGCCATCATCCACAAGGCCGGCGGCGTACCGGAGTCGGACCGGCAGCCGGACTCGTTCGGCCCGCGGTTCGGACCGGTCGAACGCACCGATTTCCGCCATTTCACCCGCCACACCGTCGACAGCCTGCTCGCGATGTTGCGAACCCGGTCGTACTACCTCACCGCCCCGGGCCAGCGTCAGCGCGCGTTCGAGGCGGCCGTCCGGGACCTGGCCCGTACCTATCCCGACCTGGCCGGACGGGAGACCTTCGAGCTGCCGTACCGCACGGTCGTCTACCGGGCCTGCCGCCGCTGAACCGGGGCTTTCGGGCAGCCCGGCCGGCGGAGGGATCAAGCCTGACCGCCCGGAGCCGGGCGGGCTGCCCGGAAACAGCGCCGCGTCACAGGTTGCGCTCGTAGACCATCCGCAGGCCGATAAGCGTGATCATCGGCTCGTGGTGGGTGATCGTGCGGCACTCGCTGAGCACCACCGGCGCCAGCCCGCCGGTGGCGATCACTGCGCGCAACGGGCCGAGTTCCTCGGTCATCCGGTCGACGATCCGGTCGATCAGACCGGCGTACCCGAAATACATCCCCGACTGCAGGCACTCCACTGTGTTCTTGCCGATCACCGAGCGGGGTTTGGCCGGCTCGACCTTGCGCAGCTGCGCCGCGCGAGCGGCGAGCGCGTCGAATGAGATCTCGATACCCGGCGTGAACGCGCCGCCCAGGAACTCCCCCCGGGCGCTGATCACGTCGAACGTCGTCGTGGTGCCGATATCGACGACGATGGACGGCCCGCCGAAGAGGGTGTACGCGGCCAGCGTATTCACCACCCGGTCGGCGCCGACCTCCTTGGGGTTGTCGATCGCCAGCTGCACGCCGGTCCGGACCCCGGGCTCGACGATGAGACGGGGGACGTTGCCGTAGTAGCGGTCCAGCATCGACCGCAGCGACCGCAGCACGGCCGGCACCGTCGAGCAGGCGGCGACGGCGGAGACCTCCACCGCGTCGCCGGCGAGCAGGCCGCGGTACATCAGGCTCAGTTCATCGGCGGTGGAGCGCGAGTCGGTCTTGATCCGCCACGAGTGCACCAGCTTCTCGCCGTCGAAGGTGGCCAGGACGGTGTTGGTGTTGCCGATGTCGATGCAGAGCAGCATGGGTCAGTCCCGGTGCCGGAGGTCCAGAGCGATGTCCAGGATGGGCGAGGAGTGGGTCAGGGCACCGACCGACAGGTAGTCGACGCCGGTCGCGCCGTACTCGGCGGCCACGTCGATAGTGAGCCCGCCGGTGGCCTCGAGCTCGGCCTGGTCGCCCACCGCGGCGACCACCTCGGCCAGCAGCCCCGCCGACATGTTGTCGCAGAGCAGGAAGTTTGCGCCGGCCTCCACCGCCTCGATCGCCTCGGCCACGGTGGTCACCTCGACCTGCACCGGCACCGGCGGGAACGCCTCGCGCACCCGCCGGTACGCGGCACGGATCCCGCCGGCGGCCAGCTTGTGGTTGTCTTTGATCATCGCGACGTCGTAGAGGCCCATCCGCTTGTTGGTGCCGCCGCCGACCCGCACCGCGTACTTCTCCAGCACCCGCAGGCCCGGCGTCGTCTTGCGGGTGTCCAGCACCGTGGCCTTGGTGCCGACTAGAGCGTCGGCCCAGGCTCGGGTGTGAGTTGCCACGCCGGACATCCGACAGAGCAGGTTGAGCGCCGTCCGCTCCGCGGTGAGCAGCGCCCGCGTCGGCCCGGTCACGGTCGCCAGCACGTCCCCGGTAGCCACCCGGGCGCCTTCGGCCACGTTGACCTGCATGTCGACCGGCCGCTCGGCCGCGATCTCCGCGGCCGCCTCGAACACCGCTGCGGCGACCGTCAGGCCGGCCACCACCCCGCTCGCCCGGGCGACAAGGTCAGCGGTGTCCACCTGGCCCGGCGGAATCGTCGCCAGGCTCGTGACGTCGAGCAGATCCGGTCCAAGATCCTCGTCCAGGGCGGTGCGTACGATGCGCTCGACGGCAGTCGGGTCGAGGCCGGCCTGCCGCATCGCCCGCGCAGTGGATTCCGTCATGACAGCGCCTCCCAGGTGTCCCGTAGCGAGCCGTCAGTACCGAGCGATGCCACCAGGTGGCCCAACCACTCGTTCCGGGCGAACGGGTGATCCTCCCGCCAGTGGCAGCCGCGGGTCTCCTGGCGGGTGAACCCGGCGGACACGAGCGCGGAGGCTACCGTCAGCAGATTCGTCGCCTCCCAGCTGGCCGTACGGGGTGCGCCGCGGCGCTCGCCGAGCGTGGCCAACTGCGCGGCGGTGGCCTCGAGTGATCCGGCGGACCGCAACACCCCGGCGCCCTGGGTCATCGCCCGCTGCAGCGCGCCCCGCACGTCCGGGTCCACGGCCCAGCCCTGACCGCCCGCCCAGGCGCCGCCCGGCGCCGGCTCGGTCTGCGGCGGCAGGTCCCGGGCGACGTGCTCGGCGATCCGCCGGGCGAAGACCAGTCCTTCCAGCAGCGAGTTGCTGGCCAGCCGGTTGGCGCCGTGTACGCCCGTACAGGCGACCTCGCCGCAGGCGTACAGCCCCGGGATCGAGGTGCGGCCGTCGAGATCGGTGCGGACCCCGCCCGAGGCGTAGTGTGCGGCCGGCGCCACGGGGATCGGGTCGTGCGCGGGATCGACGCCGGCCGCCCGGCAGGACGCAACGATCGTCGGGAACCGCCGCTCCAGGAAATCCCCGCCCAGGTGCCGGGCGTCCAGAAAGACGTGGTCGGTTCCGCTGGCCCGCATCACCCCGTGGATCGCCTTGGCCACCACGTCGCGGGGGGCGAGTTCGGCCAGTTCGTGCTGACCGACCATGAACCGCTTCCCGTCGGCGTCGACGAGGTGCGCGCCCTCACCCCGCAGCGCTTCCGATACCAGCGGCTGCTGACCTGCGGGGGGCAGAGCGCCCCGTCCTCCCGCCACGGGCCCTGGCAGCGCAAGCGCTGTCGGGTGGAACTGAACGAACTCCACATCTGCGACGTGGGCGCCCGCGCGCAGGGCCAGGGCGACGCCGTCGCCGGTGGAAACAGCGGGGTTGGTGGTGGCCGCGAAGACCTGTCCCATGCCGCCGGTGGCCAGCACCACCGCCCGAGCCAGGATGGCGCCCACCCCGTCCTCGGTGCCTTCACCGAGGACGTGCAGGGTGAGGCCGCAGGCCCGTCCACCCGGTCCGTCGGCCCGCAGCAGGTCGAGCACGAGCGCATGCTCGACCAGCCGGATCCAGGGGTCGCGACGAACCGCGGCGTGCAGGGCCCGCTGCACCTCGGCGCCGGTGGCGTCGCCGCCGGCGTGCACGATGCGGTCGGCGCGGTGGCCGCCCTCCCGGGTGAGCATGAGCGAGCCGTCCGGATGCCGGTCGAACTCCGCACCCACCCGCATCAGCTCGCGGAGCCGGGCCGGCCCCTCCGCGACGAGCACCCGTACGGCCGCAGAGTCGCACAGTCCGACCCCGGCGATTTCGGTATCCAGGGCGTGGGCGGCGGGAGTGTCCCGCGGGTCGAGCACGGCCGCGATACCGCCCTGCGCCCACCTGGTCGAGCCCTCGTCGATGTCGACCTTGGTCACCACCGTGACGTGCAGGCCCGTTTCGCGCAGATGCAGCGCCGCGGTGAGTCCGGCGACGCCCGAACCCACGACGATGACATCCGTCGTCTCCACCCACCCCGGCGCGGGGGCCGCCAGCAGGTGCGGCAGCGTCGGCAGCGTCGGCAGCGTCGGCAGCGTCGGGGCAGGAACGGGAATCATGCGGCGACCGCGTCGCCCCGTACCGGATCGCCGACCATGCCGGCAACCACTCCGGCCGGGTCCCCGCCCAGCTCGATGATCCGGTTGTCGGCATCGACGTGCACGATCCGGGGCTGGTACGCCCGCGCGATGGCGTCGTCCAGTTGCGCATACGAGATGAGAATGACCAGGTCGCCGGGGTGCACGAGATGGGCGGCGGCGCCGTTGATGCCGATCACGCCGCTGCCCCGCTCGCCCGGGATGACGTACGTCTCCAGCCGCGCCCCGTTGGTCACGTCGACGATCGCCACCTGCTCGCCGGGCAGCAGGTCGGCCGCGTCGAGCAGATCCTGATCGACGGTGACCGAGCCGACGTAGTGCAGGTCGGCCTGGGTCACCGTCGCCCGGTGGATCTTGGATTTGAGCATGGTGCGGATCATCAGGCCATCTCCAGGGCAAGATTGTCGATCAAGCGGGTGCCGCCCACCCAGGCGGCGATCAGCATCCGGGCCGGACCGCGGGCCGGCGCCGGGCCGAGCTGAGGATTGGTGAGGACGAGGTAGTCGAGCTTCGCGGCGACGTCCGGCTCGGCTGCCGCGGCCCGGTCGAACGCCTCCCGACCGGCGGCGAGGGCAGCGTCGGCACCGGATCCGGCTCCAGTGGCTTCCGCGCCGGCCCGCAGCGCCGTCGAGAGGGCGAGCGCGGCCCGCCGTTCCGGCCCGGACAGGTAGCGGTTGCGGCTGGACCGGGCCAGCCCGTCCGGCTCCCGCTCGGTGGGCACGCCGACGATCTCCACGTCGAGGTCCAGGTCCCGCACCATCCGGCGCACCAGCGCGAGCTGCTGGTAGTCCTTCTCGCCGAAGAAGGCCAGGTCGGGCCGGGTGATGTGGAGCAGCTTGAGGACCACGGTCAGGACGCCGTGGAAAAAGCCCGGGCGGCTGGCGCCCTCCAGCAACCCGCCGAGCGGGCCCGGGTCGACCCGTACCGCCGGCGCGCCGCCCGGATAGATCTCGTCTCGCGCGGGCGCGAAGACCAGGTCGGCCCCGACGCGCCCGGCGGCCTTCAGATCGGCGTCGAGGGTACGGGGATAGCGGTCGAAGTCTTCGTTCGGTCCGAATTGCAGCGGGTTCACGAAGATGGTCACGAGCACGTGGTCGGCCCGCTCGCGGGCGGCGCGGATCAGTGCCTCATGGCCCTCGTGCAGCGCGCCCATCGTCATCACGACGGCCGTGGTACCCGGCATCCCGGCCAGCGCGGACGCCAGTTCGGCCCGGGTATGGACCAGCGTGGTCACGCCACGGCCTCCTCGCGCGAGGCGGCCAGGACGTCCAGCAGCGGTTCCGCGTCCCGCGGCCGGAGCCGTCCGCTGGCGATGGCCCGGTCGGCGGTGCGCCGGGCCAGGGCGAGGTAGGCCGGCACCGAATCGGGTGCCGTGGCCGCCAGCCGGTCGAGGTGCCGGGCGACGGTGCCCGCGTCACCGCGGGACACCGGCCCGGTGAGAGCGGCGTCACCGAGGTGCAGGCTGTTGTCGAGCGAGGCCCGCAGCAGTGGGCCGAGCACCTTCTCCGGCTGCGCCACGCCGGCGTCGCGGAGGCGGTCGAGCGCCTCGTTGACCAGGGTGATCAGGTGGTTCGCACCATGGACGAGGGCGGCGTGGTAAAGCGGCCGGTCGGCCTCGGCCACCCACTCGGGCACCCCGCGTAGGTCGGCCACCAGCCGCTCGGCCACCCGCCGCAGGTTGGCCGGGGCGGTCACTCCGTAGCTGACTCCGGCCAGCTTAGACAGGTCGGCGGCCGTCCCGGTGAAGGTCATCGCCGGATGCAGGGCGATCGGCCGGGCGCCGGCCGCCGCCGCGGGGGCCAACACCGTGATCCCGTGCGCGCCGGAAGTGTGTACGACGAGCTGGCCGCGCCGGATCGCGCCGGTTTCGGCGAGGCCGGCGACCACGTCGGCGAGGACGTCGTCGGGTACGGCGATCAGCAGCAGATCGGTGGCCGCGCGGGCCACCTCGTCTGCGGGAAGGTTGGCGGTGCCGGGAAGAAAATGCGCGATGCGGGCCTTCGCCGCGGCGGAGACACCGGACGCGGCAACGACCCGGTGGCCGGCGTGCCGCAGGGCGGCACCGAGAATGGCGCCCACCCGGCCGGCGCCGATCACGCCCACGGTCAGGGGGCGGCGCTTCGCTGCGCTCATGCTGGATCCAGTCCTCGTAGGGGTACCGGTCTGCCCGCAAGTATGCGCCAGGGTGGGACAACGCCGACAAGTGCGTGTGAAATCGTTCACCGGAGAGAGAGGGGGGACCGGTGGCCCTGCGCTGGCGAGACGCCATGGAGCGGGCCCTCTACGGCCCCGGCGGGTTCTTCGTCGCCGGAGCCGGCCCGGCCGGACACTTCCGCACCAGCGTCCACTCCTCGCTGGCGTTCGCCGCGGCGATCCTGCGGCTGATCGACCGCCTCGACGCCGCCCTCCGGCGCCCGGAGCGGTTCGACGTGGTCGACATCGGCGCCGGCAGGGGCGAGTTGCTGCTGGCCGTCGAGGCGCTGGCGGCACAACCGCTGCGCAGCCGGCTGGCGCTGACGGCTGTCGAGGTCGCCCCGCGTCCGGCCGGCCTGCCGGACCGGATCGCCTGGCTGGCGGCGCCGCCGGCCGGAACGACCGGGCTGCTCGTGGCCACCGAGTGGCTCGACAACGTACCGCTCGATGTGGTGCAGGACGGGAGGTACGTGCTGGTCGAGCCGTCGACCGGGGTGGAGATGCCCGGGGGGCCGGTCGCCGGCGCGGATGCCGATTGGCTGGCCCGGTGGTGGCCCGAAGATCCCCGGTGCGAGGTGGGCCTGACCCGCGACCGGGCGTGGGCGGCGGCGGTCCGCAGCGTGCGCCGCGGGCTGGCGCTCGCCGTCGACTACGGCCACGTTCGAGAGGGCCGGCCGCTGGGCGGCACCCTCACCGGCTACCGGTACGGCCGCCAGGTGCCGCCGGTGCCCGACGGCAGCTGCGACGTCACCGCATATGTGGCGATCGACTCCGTGGCCACCGCCGGGTCGGCGGCGGCAGATCGGCCGTACACCCTCGTCCCGCAGCGGACCGCGCTGCGCTCCCTGCGGGTGGCCGGCGGTCGCCCGCCATTGGCCCTGGCCTCGACCGACCCGGC
The DNA here is from genome assembly GCA_036384155.1 of Micromonosporaceae bacterium. GTDB lineage: Bacteria > Actinomycetota > Actinomycetes > Mycobacteriales > Micromonosporaceae > DASVMV01. Next base: position 1,890 of record DASVMV010000062.1, on the reverse strand, counting down.
CGGGTACGTACGGGCCCTGGCCGACGCCTCGACGGCGGCGGAGCTGACCGACCCGGCCGGCCTCGGCGGCCACTGGTGGCTGTTCCAACCGGTCGGACTTCCGCCGGCGAGCATGGAGTTGTGGTGTCCCACAAAAGCCGCCAATCCCCACTCAGTGCCCACCACAACTCCATGATCGACACCGAGGTGGGGGCAGGTCCAGCCGGAGCGGCCGTGGCACGATGGCCGGCATGACCGCCGACACCGGCACCCCGCGCGAGCTGACCGTCGGCACCGGGTCGGGGCTCGATACCGCCGACATGGTGCTCAACATCGGCCCACAGCATCCCTCCACGCACGGCGTGCTGCGGCTCAAGCTGGTGCTCGACGGGGAGCGGGTGGTCACGTGCGAGCCGATCATCGGCTACATGCACCGCGGCGCCGAAAAGCTGTTCGAGGTGCGGGACTACCGGCAGATCATCATGCTGGCCAACCGGCACGACTGGCTCTCCGCGTTCGCGAACGAGTTGGGTGTCGTACTCGCCGTGGAACGGCTGATGGGAATCGAGGTGCCGGAGCGCGCAGTGTGGTTGCGCATGGCCCTCGCCGAGCTGAACCGGGTGCTCAACCACCTCATGTTCCTGGGCTCCTACCCGCTGGAAATCGGTGCCATCACCCCGGTCTTCTACGCCTTCCGCGAGCGGGAGACGCTGCAGGCGGTCATGGAGGAGGCGTCCGGCGGGCGGATTCACTACATGTACAACCGGGTCGGCGGCCTGAAGGAAGAAGTGCCGGCCGGCTGGACCGGCCGGGCCCGGCAGGCCATCGGCGAGGTACGCCACCGGATGCCCGCGCTGGAAGAGCTGATCCGCCGCAACGAGATTTTCCTGGCGCGGACGGTCGGCGTCGGCGTGCTGAGCACCGCGGCGGCCGCGGCGTACGGCGCCTCGGGGCCGGTCGCCCGCGCCTCGGGCCTCGACATTGACCTGCGCAGGGATGATCCGTACCTGGCGTACGGGGAGTTGGACGTGCCCGTGGTCACCCGGTCCGCCGGCGACTGCCACGCCCGCTTCGAGGTACTCCTCGACCAGGTGTACGTCTCGCTCGACCTCGCCGACCAGTGTCTGGACCGGGTGGACCGGCTCACTGGTCCGGTGAACACCCGGCTGCCGAAGGTGGTCAAGGCGCCGGAGGGGCATACGTATGCCTGGACCGAGAATCCGCTGGGCATCAACGGCTACTACCTCGTGTCCCGGGGCGAGAAGACGCCCTGGCGGCTGAAGCTGCGCACCGCGTCGTACAGCAACGTGCAGGCGCTGTCGACACTCATCCCGGGCTGCCTGGTGCCCGACCTGATCGCCATCCTGGGCTCGATGTTCTTCGTCGTCGGCGACATCGACAAGTAGTGAAGGATCCTTAGCCCCAGCGGCTGTCGTACCTTTCGTAGCCGACCTGTCGGCCACCGGCGCGCGGCACCCCATCGGAGGGCGGGAACCCGTACGCCTCGCCGTCGTCGCGATACCGGTGGCCGCGCGGGACCCGCTGCCGCTCCGGCTCGGCCCACGCCGTCCGCCCTGAGTTCGCGGCGCCGTTCCCCGCCGGAAGGGCCGGGACAGGCTGCCCCCATGACGCGTCGAGCGATGTCGGGTGCTCCGGCCCCTGGTCGCTGTCGTGCCAGCTATGGTCGCTCTCGCTCCAACCCCGGTCGTTCCAGCCGTGGTCGTCCCGGTCGCCGTCGTTCCAGCCGTGGTCGTTTCGGTCGCCGTCGTTCCACCCGCGCTCGGCCGGGTCGGCGCCGCGATCCGGCCGCTCCTCGCGACCGCCGGCCTCCGCCCATCGGTCGCGCGGGTTGCCCCTGTCGTGCCGGCCGCCGACGTCGTCGGCGACATCGACAAGTAGTGAAGGATCCTT